>DASRBM010000275.1:0-11843 GCA_035653635.1 Acidimicrobiales bacterium
GCCAGAGCTTCCGCTGGACCACCGGCGAGCCCGCCGGTGCCATCATCGAGGCGATGTGGCGCAAGGAAGGGACATGACCGTCGCCGTGTCGGAAGGCCCGGCCGTTCGCCGGGCGCCGGGGCGCCGTCTGGTGCTGTGGGACATCGACGGGACCCTGGTGTCGTGCGGCGGGGCGGCCCGCGAGGCGCTCGAGACGGGCGCCGCCATCGCGGCGGGACTGGACCAGGTCCCCGACGTGGTCATGAGCGGCAAGACCGACCCCCAGATCGTGCTCGAGATCCTCCAACGCGCCGGCGTGGCCCCGCAGCGGGCGGAGCTGTTGTTGCCCGAGGCCCTCGCCGAGGCGGAACGCGCCCTCGAGCAGGCGCGGCCGCGCCTCGAGCGCGAGGGCCGGGTGCATCGAGGCGTGCGCGAGCTGCTCCATGCCCTGTCCGACACGCCCGGCGTGCGCCAGACCGTCGTCACCGGCAACATCTCGGCCAACGCGGCGGTGAAGCTCGCCACCTTCGGGCTCGACGCCTATGTCGACATGGACGTCGGCGCCTACGGCAGCGACGACCGCGACCGCGACTGCCTGGTGCCCATCTGCCTCGGGCGGGTGGACGCCGCCTACGACGAGCACTACGACCCGAAGGACGTCTGGGTGATCGGCGACACCCATCGCGACCTCGCCTGCGCGGCCGCGGCGGACGTGCGCTGTCTCATCGTGGGCACCGGACGCGAAGGGTTCGACGCCGTGCGGCACCTGCGCGCCGACGCGGTGGTGCCCGACCTCGCCGACACCGGGGCGGTGCTCGAGATCCTCCTCGGATGACCGGCGCCACGCCGGTCGTCGACGCCGTGCTGTTCGATCTCGGCGGGGTGGTGGTGCAGCTCGGCGGGGTCGAGGCCATGCTGCGCCTGGCCGGCATGGCCGACGACGAGGACGAGGAGATGTGGCGGCGGTGGTTCTCCTGCCGCTGGGTCCGGGCCTTCGAGCGCGGGCACTGCTCGCCCGAAGACTTCGCCGAGGGTGTGGCCGCCGACTGGGCCCTGCCCGTCACCGGCGCGCAGTTCCTGGCCGAGTTCCGGGGCTGGATCGTCGGCCCGCTCCCCGGTGCCACCGAGCTCGTGGCCGAGGTGGCGGGACGGGTGCCGGTCGCCTGTCTCAGCAACACGAACGCGGTGCACTGGGAAGCCGGTGCGGCGAGGTGGGATCTGCTGCAGCTCTTCGCCCACCGCTTCCTCTCCTTCGAGCTGGGACTCGTGAAGCCCGACACCGAGATGTTCGTCCACGCCTGCGACGCGCTCGGCCTCGAGCCGGAGCGGGTGCTGCTGCTCGACGACAACCGCATCAACGTGGACGCGGCCTCCGCCGCCGGCCTCGTGGCCAGAAGGACCAGGGGCGTGGCCGAAGCACGCCGGGAGCTCGCCGCCCTCGGTCTCGCCGCGACGTCCTGACCGGGGTGCGTCACGCGCCGCTCGAGGCCGCGCCGACGGACTGAACGGACGGGTCCGACGGTTCGTCGGTTGGCGGCAGCAAGCACACGCCCGTCGGCACGACCGGCCCGTTCGCATGCCCGGTGTGCGGGCCGGTCGCAGCAGTGGCGGGTAAAGACCGTCACCCGGGGTGCCGACACAGAGCACCGGGGTAGGGCACACCGACCGACGGGAGCACAGCATGGACCGCGGCATCGACACGCGCCCCGGGCGCCGGACGGCGGCGGTGCGCTTCGCCGGCGTGGTGCACCGATACGGCCGTCGGATCGCCCTCGACGGGCTCGACCTCACCGTAGACCGTGGGGAGACGGTGGCGCTGCTCGGCGCGAACGGCGCCGGCAAGTCGACGACCATGGCGCTGCTGCTCGGGTTGCTGCGCCCCCAGACCGGCATCGTCGAGGTGCTCGGCGACACCCCGCGCCGGGCGGTGGCCGAGGGGCGCGTCGGCGCCATGCTGCAGACGGGAACGGGGTGCGGCCTGCCGCCCGGGGTGCGCGTGGCCGACGCCCTCGCCATGGTGCGGCGCCTCTATCGCGCCCCGGCCCCGTTCGAGGAGATCGTGACCCGCGCCGGAATCGGCCCGCTCCTGCGCCGGCGTACCCATCAGCTGTCCGGCGGCCAGGCCCAGCGCGTCCGCTTCGCCCTCGCCATCGCCGGCGGTCCGGAGCTCCTCGTGCTCGACGAGCCCACCTCGGCCATGGACGTGGCCGGGAGGCGCAGCTTCTGGGCCATGATCCGCCGCTTCGGCGACGAAGGCCGGGCTGTCGTCTTCGCCACCCACCACCTGGCCGAGGCCGACGAGGTGGCGCAGCGGGTGATCGTCGTGCACCACGGGCGGGTGGTGGCCGACGGTCCCGGGGCCACGCTGAAGGCGGCGGTGGCCGCACGGCGGGTGCGTTTCGTGGCCGATCGGCCCGACCTGGCCGTGCTCGAGCAACTGGCGGGCGTCACCGACGTCGGGGTCTGCGGACCGGTCGTCACCCTCGACTCGCTCGACGCCGACGCCACTGTCCGCGCCCTCGTACGGGCCGGCGTGGACTTCCGCGACCTGGAGGTGTCGGGCGCGGCCATGGAGGACGTGTTCGTGGCCCTGACCGAGGAGTCGGCACGCCGGGCGGTGGTCGGACTGTGACCGGGACCACGGCCTACGTGCGCTTCGAGGTCGGCCGACTGCTGCGGAGCTGGAAGTTCCTCGTCATCACGGTCGGCTTCCCCGTCGTCTTCTACATGCTCTTCCTCGGCGACCGGTCCGCCGGGCGCGTGATCGACGGCACCGTGCCGTGGCGGACCTATCTCATGGTGTCGATGTGCGGCTTCGGGACGCTCGTCGCCGGGCTCAGCGCCGGGGGCGGCCGGCTGGCCGCCGAACGCGCCGCCGGGTGGGACCGTCAGCTGCAGGTCACCCCGCTGCCGGCATGGTCCTACGTCGTCACGAAGACCCTCGCCACCCTGATCGTGGCGCTCCCTGTGGTGGGTCTGGTGGAGCTCGTCGGCGCCACCTTCGGCGGCGTGCAGCTGCCGGTGTGGCAATGGGTCGCGCTGACACTCACCATGTGGCTGTCGGCCGTGCCCTTCGCCGCCCTCGGGGTGCTCGTGGGACTCACGGTCGGCACCGAGGCGGCCTTCCCGGTGGTGACCGCCCTCATGTTCGTCGTCGGCTACTTCGGCGGCCTGTTCAACCCGGTGAGCACGATGCCCGGTCCGCTGCGGGTGGTCGCACGCGTGCTTCCGAGCTACCACGGCCAGGCACTCGGCCTCGCCGTCGTCGACGGGCGGGGCGTCGCCGGGACCGACGTGCTCGTGCTCGTCGCCTCAGCCGCTGCCCTGGCGACGGCCGTGACCGCCCGCTACCGGCGCCGGCACCTGCGCCCGCAGATCTCCTAGCCGGAGAAGTTCCCCTGCCACACCCGCACCGACTTGATCTCGGTGGTGGCCGGCAGCGGCGTCGTGGCGCCGACGGCGTTGGCCCCGATCCCCAGCGCCTGGGTGAGGTTCACGAAGAACGGTTCGTCGAACGGCTGTGGCGCCACCTCGGGTGAGGCCGGTGACCACTGGTCCTGCAGGCAGGTGGTGCCGTTGTAGATCATGGTGATCGTCGTCGGCGTCCACTCGACCACGTAGTCGTTGAAAGCGCTCTGGTCGATGATGCAATTCGTGTTCGTGACGGCGTTGACGCCGGTCGAGCCGGAGTTGGTGGAGCTGGCGTCGTAGTGGATGTAGGGGACCTCGCGGTCGGGGTACTTGCTGTACCACTCGGCCATGTCGATCTCCGCCGTGGTGCCGCCCTCGGAATCCTGGGACAGCGACTCGGGATAGAGCCACAGCGACGACTGCAGCCCCGCCACCGTCGCCGGCGGCACCTTGGCCACCACCTCGAAGCGGCCGTAGGTCTGGGAGAACTTCTGGTACGTGGTGAGGAAACCGCCGACGTAGGAGGTGACGAAGGACCCGGCGGGAGAGCTGCACACGAACGGCTGGGCCAGCTTGCGCACGGTGAGGCTCAGATAGCCGCGGCCCACCGACACCGTGCCCGGGTCGTCCTCGTAGCAGACCCCTGCCTGGGTGAAGCCCGAATTCGCCGTGGTGAGCGCCGTCCACGCGGACGTGTCGTAGCCCGTTCCGTCGAACTCCGAGTCGAACGTGCACGTCCAGGTGACGCGGTCGGCCACGAGCGTGCTCTGGCCGCCACAGGTGGGCGCGGCCGTCGACGACGACGCCGCCGTGGTGGCCGACCCGACGGGCGCGGTGGTCGTCGTGGTCGTGGTCGTGGTGCTCGTCGTGGTGGGGCTGCTCAGTAGCCCGAGGGGCAACCCGGCCGATGCCAGCGCCGGTGTCGCCATGGCGAGCACGACGGCCGCCCCCACCAGTGACCAACGCATGAGATGCACCGAGCCCCACTCCCGACGACGTCCACGGCGGTCGTGACGCGAGCCCCCACTCGCTCGCCCACCGGTCGGGGGAACGCCCCGAGCGGGGCAAACCTACGGAACCGGCCCCGGATTTCGCCAACCGGGCCTGGCGGCACAACCGCCGGACAACACGAGGTGACGATCAGCTGGGCGCGGGGCTCATGGCCCCTTCCACCACCTGCAGGAGCTGGTCCGGGGTGAAGGGCTTGCGCAGGAAGTCCCGACATCCCCAGGCGCGGGCCCGGGCCGCCACCACCTCGTCGTCCGACGCCGTGAACATGACCACGGGCACCTTCTTCACCCGCTTGTCCTCCCAGGCGCGCACGAGGAAGGTCCAGGCGTCGAGGTCGGGGACATGGAGATCGAGCAGGATGAGATCGAGGCTCTCGTGGCCGGCGATCTCGAGCCCGCCACGCCCGCTCGCCGTCTGCAGCAACGTGTAGCCGGCGCGGGTGAGGATCGTCCCCACGAGCAGACGGATGTCGTCGTCGTCGTCCACGACGAGGATGCGGCCCCTGCGTTCGTCGTTCACCGCTACCCCCTCGGCACCAGTGCGGCGGTCACGGGCACGCCGGCGGCGAGGACGAAGGCGGCGAGGCGCATGCCCGGGCCCCACCACGTCCAGCGCCAGGCCGGGCGGGGCCGCCCGCCGCGCAGGACCGCCCCCACCCCGACGGCGGTGGCGAGCTCGGCCACGGTGGCGAGCACGTCGAGGACGCCGACCGGCTCCACGGCGCCGTGGTCGGGCCCGACGGGGACGCCCCAGAACCGGCTGGCGGCCCACAGCGCCACCACGGCCAGGCTGCCGGCCAGCGCGGCTGTGAGGAGCCGGGGGGACGGCCGCGTGAGCAGGACCACGCCCAGCGCCACCTGGGCGGCGGCGGCGCCGAGGAAGAAGACGCCGTAGGCAGCCGACTGCCGGAAGTGCGCGGGCATGACGGCCCCGTGGGTGGCGCCGGCGGCGAAGGAGCCGAGCGCAGCCATCTGCAACCAGCTGCGATCTGCGGTGGGCACCAGGCCGCGCCGCTCCTTGTCGGCCCGGTGCTCGGCGCTGTCGTGCGGCCACAGGAGCACGACGACGACGGCGAGGCCCCAGGAACCGAAGACCACGGCATGGACGAGATGGCCACCAAGGAGCCGGCCCGAGGCGCCGGCCGTGGCCAGGACCGCGGTCACCGGTCGCCTTCGGCCAGCGCGGCCACGGCCTGCTTGCGTCGCCGCTCCCGCTCGTCGGCCGACAGCCCGAGCACCGCCTGCACCTCGTAGGGGACGTCCGCGATGGAGAAGGGCTTCCGGAGGAAGCCGTCGGCACCGAGCTCCCACCCCCGCCGGGAGTCGTCGATCTGGGACTTCACCGTGCACAGGACCACGGGGATGTGGGCGACCTCGCTGTCGGCCCGGATGCGCGCCAGCACCTCCCAGCCGTCCATGTCCGGCATCTGGATGTCGAGCACGATGGCGTCGAAGCCGGTGTCGCGACGCAGGATCTCGAGCGCTTCGCCGCCGTTGGCGGCTTCGGTGACCTCGAACCCGGCGCGTTTGAGCACCGCGTGCAGAAGCAGGCGGATGTCGTCGGTGTCGTCGATGACGAGCAGTCGGGCCATGTCCCCCCTAGGCCAGGTGCAGCCGGGCGCCCTGGGCGCCGAGATTCCAGTCGGTCATGGTGCCGAGCGACAGGTTGCGCACGACCCAGACGAAGTAGATGGCGGCGGGCACGGCCATCCAGTCGATGAGAAGACAGTGCCAGGTCACCGGATACCGCCCCGCCGCCGCGTAGGTCGCGTACAGGGCGTGCATGGCGCCGCACGTCGGGAAGATGATGGTGAGCGCGAGCCCCGACACCGACCACCCGCCGGTGACGGGCCGGTTGGCCAGCTGGGTGCGCAGCAGGTAGTAGCCGATGAGGCAGTAGAGGCCGAGCAGCAGGATGTTCGGGGTGAAGCGCGGGGTGAAGGCCGGCGAGTGCTCCAGGGTCACGATGACCGCGGCCCCGAGCACGATGACGTAGAGCCCCGACATCCAGGCGACGGCCCGCAGCCAGGTGGGTGTGCCGGAGACGAACCGGTCGCCGCGGCCACCGCCGAGCGCCTCGATGCGCAGGAGGAACCACGTCACCCCGGCAGGGGCGCCCACGAGCACGGCCGCCAGGTCGAGCGGGCCTCCGGGCACCTCCCCGGCCAGCACGGAGAGGCCGTGGTCGAGGTGGTGCGGGCCACAGGTGAAGGCCATGGCGATCCAGGCCAGGCCGAAGTGCGACAGGCCGTTCGTGCGCCAGCCGCGCTTCAGGTCGACGATGGTCATGAGGCCGTAGGAGAAGTAGATGGTGCCGAGGCCCACGTTGACGAGTCCGACGGCGTACCTCATGGCCGCCGTCCCGGTGCCACGCCGATGTGGCGCATGAATTCCCGGATCGACGTCTGCTCTCCCACTCCCGGTTCCGCCTCCCGCTCTCGACGAAGGCCGAGCTCCACGGTGAAGACCGACCCGCTCCCCTTCTGGCTGCGCACCTGCACGGCGCCGTTCATCCCCTCCACGAGGGAACGGACGATGTAGAGGCCGATGCCGGTGCCGCCGAACCGGCGGACGTCGGAGCTCTCGGCCTGCCAGAACTTGTCGAAGCAGTGCGCCACCTGCTCGGGGTCCATGCCGATGCCGCGGTCGGCGACGTCGACGGCCACGACTTCTCCCCCAGCCGCGTGCACCGAAACCGTGACGGGGTCGCCGTCGGGCGAGTACTTGAGCGCGTTGTCGAGCAGATGGTCCACCACGGTGACGAGTGCTTCGGGGTTCGCCTCGACGAGGTGGGCATCGGCGTCCGCCTCGAACGCCACCTGCCGACCCGTGGCCGCGGCCATGGCCGTCACCCGCTCGCGCAGCAGCGGGACGAGGTCGAAGGCCCGGATGGTGAGCTGGATCCTCCCCGCCTCGATGCGGCTCGACATGAGGAGCCGGTCCACGATGCGGGCGAGCTCGCCGCAACGGGTGCGGATGGCGCGCAGGGCGGCCGCCTTGGTGGGCTCGTCGAGCTCGGGATACTGCACCAGGGTGTCGGCGAATCCCTGGATCACGGTGAGCGGCGTCTTGAGCTCGTGCGAGGCGGTGGCCAGGAAGAGGTTCTTCGCCTCCTCCGCCTGCTTGATGCGGGTGAGGTCGCGTACCGAATGGATGGTCTGGACACTGCCGTCCTCACCGGCGACCTGGCTGACGCTGGCCAGCAGCGGCTGGCGGCGACCGTCGGACGCGGTGCGCCACACCTCCACGTCGAGCGCGCCGTCGGCGTGGCCGAGCGCCAGCAGGGCGCACCCCTTCGAGCAGTCGAGGATCCGTTCGCCGTTGTGCAGCGCCAGCACCGACGCGCAGGGCCGCTCCACGACGTCGGCCTGCGGCTGCCCGAAGACGCGGACCACCGCCTCGTTGCACTGGAGCACGGTGCCGGCGTCGTCCATCACGAGCACGGCGTCGGCCACGTGGGCGAGGATCGTGTCGGCCCGGCTCCGCAGTCGCGCCGCCTGGGCCTCGAAGGCGGCCTGGCGGGTGGCCGAACGGTCGATCATGAACAGCAGCGCCAGCACCGCCACCGAGTACGGCAGCAGGTCGAGGGCGGAAAGGCGACGCGACTCGGGCACGAGCAGCTGGGCCACGAGCGTGAGCACGATGGCCTGCGCGGCGAACACGGCGGCCGTGCGGCGGCCCACGGTGAACACGGCGAAGGTGACGACGACGAGGTAGCCGACGAGCGCCGCCCCGCCGGCGCCGGCCACGAGCACCTGCAGCGCGAAGAGGAGGCTCAGATCGCCGAAGGGCCCACCGACGAGGACGAGCTTGTTGCCCGGGCGGGCGGAGGCGAAGAAGAGCGCCGTGACGTAGGGCAGGTACACGAGCTCCACGAGCAGGTAGAAGGCGTCGCTGCGGCCCCGCAGCCCCGGCACGAAGGAGCCGACGGCCCCGAGGACCACGGCCAGCACGATGCGCGCTCCGGCGGCGATGCGCACCGGG
Source organism: Acidimicrobiales bacterium (assembly GCA_035653635.1). Classification (GTDB taxonomy): domain Bacteria; phylum Actinomycetota; class Acidimicrobiia; order Acidimicrobiales; family UBA8190; genus DASRBM01. Next base: position 8,385 of record DASRBM010000275.1, read on the forward strand.
GCGGCGTCGGTCGGGGGGCGGGCTGTCCAGGAAGGGGCGACAGCTCCAGCCACCACTCCATGCTCTGCCAGCGCCACGGAGTGCAACAGGGACTTTGGTCCCTATTGGCCCCCCTGTGGGTGGCTCAACCTGCGACGACGTCCTCCTCGCGGTCGCCGAGGAGGAACCGGGGGCCGGGTCCGAGACCGGCAGCGGCGTCGTCCGGATTGGCCAGCCAGCACCGCCGCAGCGACAGGCACCCGCACCCGATGCACGACGACAGGTTGTCGCGCAGACCCTCGAGGAGGGCGATGCGCTCGTCGAGCCGGCCCCGCCACGAGGACGACAGCCGCTGCCACTGGGCCGCCGTCGGGGCCCGGTCCGACGGGAGCCCCGCCAGCGCCTCGCCGATCTCCTCGAGGCTCAGCCCCACCCGCTGGGCCACGCGGATGAAGGCGAGCCGGCGTAACACGTCGCGACGGAAGCGCCGCTGCCCGTTCGCCTCGCGTGCGGCCGTCACCAGCCCGCGCCGCTCGTAGAAGCGGATGGCCGACGCTGCCAGTCCGGCGCGCTCGGCCACCTCGCCGATGGTGAGCACCTCTGCCACGCGGCACCTCCGGCCAGAAAACCCCTTGACTTAAACCAAAGTTTAACCCTTACCGTGCCTGCATCGGGCTGCACGCAACGAGGCGGCCGGCCCGGCGAGGAGGAAGCATGCGGACGGCGATCGTGACCGGAGCATCACGGGGACTGGGGCGGGCCCTGGCCCACCGCCTGGCGCCCGACTGGCGTCTCGTGCTCGACGCCCGCCACGGTGACGCCCTCGAAGTGGTGACCCGGGAGCTCGTGGCCGACGGCGCCGTCGTCGCCGGGATAGCCGGGGACGTCACCGACCCGGCCCACCGGGCGGAGCTCGTGGCCCGCGCCGTCGAACTCGGCGGCGTCGACCTGCTCGTGCTCAACGCCGGCGCGCTGGGACCCTCGCCGCTCCCTCGGGTGGAGGAAACCGACCCGTCCGCACTGGCGGCACTGTTCGAGGTGAACGTGCTGGCGCCGCTCGCGCTGGTGCAACTCGCGCTTCCCCGGCTGCGCGCGGCCGGCGGCACCGTGGTGGCGGTGACCTCCGACGCCGCCACCGAGGCATACGCCGGGTGGGCCGCCTATGGCGCCAGCAAGGCGGCGCTCGAGCAATTGCACCATGTCCTCGCGGTGGAGGAGCCGGCGCTGCGGGTCTACCGGTTCGACCCCGGCGACATGCGCACCGACATGCACCAGGCGGCCTTCCCCGGCGAGGACATCAGCGACCGTCCCGAGCCCGACGCCGCCGCCGGAGCCCTGGCCCGCCTGGTGGCGAGCGGGTTGCCGAGCGGGCGCTACCGGGCCGAAGAGCTCGTGGAGGTGCCGGCATGAGCGCGCTGGCGCCACTCGGGACCGAACCGCTCGACCGGCTCGATTTCTCGCTGCCCCCGGGCCTCGAGGCGTCGGAACCGCCGGAGGGCCGCGGCATCACCCGTGACGCCGTTCGCATGCTCGTCGCCCGTCGGGGCAGCGGCGAGCTGGTCCACAGCAGCTTCTCGATGCTGCCGGCCTTCCTCGACGAGGGCGACCTGGTGGTGGTGAACACGTCGGGGACGCTGCCGGCGGCGGTGGACGGCGCCGACGAGGACGGGCGGCCGCTCGTCGTGCACCTCTCCACCGACCTGGGCGACGGCCGCTGGGTGGTGGAACCCCGAAAGATCAGCGGCCGCACCACCCGACGCTGGGACGGCGAGCCACCACGGCGCCTGTCGCTGGCTGCCGGCGCGTCGATGACGCTGCGCGAGCCCTACGGCGATGCCCGGCGCCTGTGGGTGGCCGAGCTGCAGACGCCCGAGCGGGTCCTGTCGTGGCTGACGGTCCACGGCCGTCCCATCCGCTACCAGTACGTGCCGCGTCCGTGGCCGCTCGCGTACTACCAGAACGTCTATGCCACCGAACCGGGCAGCGCCGAGATGCCGAGCGCGGGGCGGCCCTTCACCACCGACGTGGTCACCCGGCTGGTGGCGAAGGGTGTCGGGGTTTCCCCCGTCGTGCTGCACACGGGCGTGGCGTCACTCGAAGCCGACGAGCTCCCCTACCCCGAACGGGTGCGGGTACCGGCCGCCACCGCGGCGCGGGTCAACCAGACACGACGCGACGGCGGACGGGTGGTGGCCGTGGGCACGACGGTCGTGCGCGCCCTGGAGTCCGCCGCCTGCGACGGGGAGGCGCGCGCGCTCGACGGATGGACCGATCTGGTGGTGACGCCCGAGCGGGGCGTACAGCTCGTCGACGGCCTCCTCACCGGCTGGCACGAGCCGGCCTCGTCCCATCTGCTCCTTCTGCAGGCGGTGGCGGGCCGGCCCCTGCTCGAGTCCTCGTACGCGGCGGCCCTCGACGAGGGCTACCGCTGGCACGAGTTCGGCGACGTGCACCTCATCCTGCCCTGACCCGGGGGCGGCGACCCCCACGGCCGCGAGGCGGTCACCCCACGCGCACCCGCAGCTCGGCGTAGAAGTCGGGGAAGCACGTCGCCACCTGTTCGAGCGGGAAGTCCCCCTGGATGGCGCTCGCCGGCTCCCGGTCGAGGAGAAAGGCGAAGGTCTCGCGCACGACCGTCCCCGGATCGGCGTCGCGCAGGCCGAGATCGTCGAGGAGAGCGTCGGACACGGCCACCTTGTGCGAGGTGGTGACCTCGCCCTCGCGTACCTGGACGCCGAAGCGCCCCGGGCCGAGCGACCTGACCGTGATGTCGCTCACGGCTTCAGGTCGACGAGCTCGGCGGGCAGCTGGGCGGCGACGTCGTCGCGCTCGCCGGGCGTGACCGCCTCGAGCACGCTCTGCATGACGGCGATGGCATGGGCGTGGGCCCTGGCCAAGGAGCAGCCCCTCCCTTCGCGCTCGGCCACCCGGCGGTCGAATTCCTCCACGCCGAAGGTCTGTCTGCCGCCTTCGAGGGGAAGGGCCATGGCGAGCTCGGGCGGCAGCTGGGCGGCGAAGTCGGCCGGCTCGTGGCCGGCGAGGCGCTCGCCGAGGACGGACAGCACGGCTTCCGCCGCCACCCTGGCATGGTCACGGTCGGGGAATTCGCCCGCCGCCTGGATCCGCTTGATGAGGGCGTCGTAGTCCATCCGCGCGCGGTACCACCGCCCGCGCGGGGCAAAACGCCCGGGCCGGACAACGCGTCAGGAGCGCTCGTGGCGCAGCCGGCGCTCGAACTCGGCCACCACCGTCTCGGCCGTCTGAGCGGCGCGGCGGAGCTCAGCCGCGTGTTGCTCGGCCGCGACCGCCTGCGCCGTCGCCTCCGCGGCGCGCCGTCGCGCCGCGGCAAGCTCCTGCTCGGTCCGGCTCCGGCGGGCCGCTGCCTGCCGGCGAGCGGCGGCGCCTCCCTTTCCGCCCGAGCCCCCGCGAGTCGGTGGCACCGCCAGCGAAAGGTCGAAGCCGGGGGCCTCCGCGTCGCTC
>DASRBM010000276.1:0-4712 GCA_035653635.1 Acidimicrobiales bacterium
CCCCGAGGCCGTGCACGAGGCCGTGGCCGGAGCTGTCGAGCGGGCCCGGCGCGGCGAGGGCCCGACGCTCGTCGAAGCCCGGTGCCACCGCCTGCGGGGGCACACCTTCGGCGACCCGATGCGCTACATCCCGGCCGACGAGCAGCAGCGGGCCTGGGACGCCGATCCCTACCAGGCCTATGCGGCCCGGCTCGTGGCCGACGCGGTCGTGACCGTCGACGAGCTCGCCGACCTGGAGCGGCGCTGCCGTGCCGAGGTGGACCGTGCCATCGAGGCGGCCCTGGCCCAACCGGAACCGGGTGAGGACGAGCTCTTCGCCGACGTCGTCGGGACGGCGCCGTGAGCGAGATGGTGAGCGTGCGCAGCGCCCTCAACCGCGCCCTGCGCGACGCCATGGCCGACGACGACCGGGTCGTGCTCCTCGGCGAGGACGTGCACGACGGCGTCTTCGGGATCACGAAGGGTCTCGCCGCGGAGTTCGGGGCCGATCGGGTGCGCGACACGCCGATCTCGGAGCAGGCCATCGTGGGCGCGGCCGTCGGCGCCGCGCTGGGCGGTCTGCGGCCCGTCGCCGAGATCATGTTCATGGACTTCCTCGGCATCTGCCTCGACCAGCTGGCCAACCACGCGGCCAAGCAGCGCTACATGTCGGGCGGCCGGACGTCGGTGCCGATGACGCTGCGCACCTCGGTCGGCGGTGGACTCGGCGTCGGCGCCCAGCACGCCCAGATGCTCGAGGCGTGGCTCGCTCACGTGCCGGGGTTGAAGGTGGCCGTGCCCAGCAACCCGGCCGACGCCTACGGGCTGCTGCGCAGCGCCATCCACGACGACGACCCGTGCGTGGTGGTGGAGCAGGTCCCGCTCTACTCGCGTAAGGGTGAGATGGCGACGGCGCGCGTCGCCTTCGGCTCCGCCGCGGTGACGCGCCAGGGGACCGACGCCACCGTCGTCACCTACGGCCGCCAGGTCCACGACGCACTGGCCGTGGCCGACACGCTCGACGCCGAGGGCGTCTCGCTCCAGGTCCTCGACCTGCGCACCGTCGCCCCGCTCGACACAGCCACGCTCTTCGACGCCGTGCGCGGGACCGGGCGGGCGGTGGTGCTGCACGAGGCGGTCGTCACCGGCGGCTTCGGGGCCGAGGTCGCCGCCCGGCTGCAGGAGGAGCTCTTCGGCGAACTCGCCGCGCCGGTCCTGCGGGTGGGGGCCGAACCGGTCCCCGTCCCCTATGCCAAGGGGCTGGAGCGGCGCATGCTCCCCGGACCCGACCGGCTCCTCGCCGCCGTGCGGAAGGTGCTGGCGTGATCCTGCGCATGCCCAAGCTGGGCATGGAGATGACCGAGGGCATCGTGGCCGACTGGCTGGTCGAGGACGGGGCCGCCGTCGAGGCCGGGCAACCGGTGTTCCTGGTCGAGACGGAGAAGGTCGAGCACGAGGTGGAGGCGCCCGAAGCGGGGCACGTGCGCAGGCTGGTCGCCGTGGGTACGACGGTGGCCGTGGGAGAACCGGTGGCCGAGCTGGCATGAGGGCGCGCGCACTGGTGGCGGTCGCCGCCGCCACGGTCCTCCTCTCTTCCTGCTCCTCGCCCTCGCGCCCGGCGCACCACTCGCGGCGCGCCGCGACCACGACCACGTTCCCCTTCGCCACGGTGCCGACCTCGACGACCCTTCCCTCGGCCGTGCAGGGCCTCACCGGTGGCCTCCCCGTCTACCCCTTCGCCTCCGTGGCGGAGGTGCAGGCCTGGCAGCAGAGCTACCAGAGCTCGGGGGCCCAGCCGTGGCACCTCGACGCCGGGCAGAGCGCGCTGCAGTTCACCTCGTTCCTCGGCTTCAGCCAGATCGACAAGGTTGTGAGCACGTCGACCGGCACCGATGGCGCGCACGTCACCGTCGGCTTCGCGACCGGGTCGCAGACGACCACCTCGGCGGTCATCCATCTGGTCCGCTGGGGCAGCGGCACCGATGCACCGTGGGAGGTGGTGGGCACCGACGACACCACCTTCAGCCTGACGACACCGGCCTACGGCGCGAAGACGACCTCCCCGGCCACCGTGGGCGGCCGGATCACGGGCACCGACGAGAACATCGAGGTCCGCGTGTTCGGCCCCGACTCGCCGAGCGCTCTCGACACCTACTGCTGCATGGCGGCGGGCGGCACCGACACCCCGTGGCAGGCCAACGTGGTCTTCCGGGCGTCGAAGGGCACGGTCCTCGCCATCGTGGCGCAGACCGGGGGCCACGTGGCCACCGTCGAGCGCTTCACCGTGACCGCCGTCCGGGCCGGCTGACCACCGCGCCGGCCGCTGCTGCCGGCCGTCGCCCGGAACCTCCTACGCTCTCGGCGTGGTCACATCCCAGGACGCCGGCCGGGGGGGCGAGCGGCTTCCGGGATGGCAGGTCGCGGCCCAGGCCGCGGCGCGCGCGGCGACCGCCGGTGGGCGCCGCCTCACCATCGTCTTCGGCGGGCCGGCCCGCACCCGCGTCATCGTGGTGCTCGCCTGCGTGCTCGCCCTGGCGAGCGCCGACGCGGCGACGGTCGGCGCCTCGGCCACCGCGCTGCGCCAGGGCCTGCACATCGACAACACCGACATCGGCCTCCTCGTGGCAGTGAACTCGATCGTGGGGGCGGTGGCGTCGGTGCCCTTCGGCATGCTGGCCGACCGGGTGCGCCGCACCCACACCCTCGCCGCGGCGGTGGTCCTGTGGGGCGTGGCCATGCTCCTGAGCGCCACGGCCACGACGTTCGGGGGGCTGCTCTTCTGGCGGTTGTGGCTGGGCGTGGTCACCGCTGCCGCCGGCCCGGCGGTGGCGTCGCTCGTGGGCGACTACTTCCCCGGGGCCGAGCGCGGGAAGATCTACAGCTACATCCTCACCGGCGAGCTTCTCGGCGCCGGCGTCGGCTTCGCCGTCACCGGCGACATCTCGGCCCTGTCGTGGCGGGCCGCCTTCGTCATCCTGGCGCTCGCCGCCTTCCCACTGGCGGTCGTGCTCTTCCGTCTGCCCGAACCGGTACGCGGGGGAGCCGGCGCCCTCGTCTCCGACCGGGCCGACCCCGGCGCGGCGCCGGCGCCCGAGGCCGTGCCCGAGGTCCACCCCCAGGCCACCGACGCCCAGCGTCTGGCAGCCGCGCGCGGCATCACCCCCGATCCCGCTCTCGTGCGGCGCGTGCGCCAGCGTCGTCTCGGCATCGTGAGCGCCACCAAGTACGTGCTCGCCGTGCGCACCAACGTGGCGCTCATCGTGTCGAGCGCGTGCGGCTACTACTTCCTCGCCGGCGTGCAGACCTTCGGCGTCGAGTTCGTCCGCAGCCACTACCACCTGAACGCGGCACTGGCCAACCTGCTCATGATCGCCATCGGTGCCGGCGCCGCGGTCGGGGTGATGGCCGCCGGACCACTGAGCGACGCCCTGCTGCACCGCGGCCACATCCGGGCCCGGATCCTCGTGGCCGCCATCGGGGCGTCGGCCACCGTGCTGCTGTTCATCCCCGCCCTCATCACGACGAGCATGCTCACGGCGCTGCCGTACGTGATCGTGGCCGCCCTCGCCCTCTCCGCCCAGAACCCGCCCATCGACGCGGCCCGGCTCGACATCATGCCGGCGGTGCTGTGGGGACGGGCCGAGGGCATCCGGACCTTCCTGCGCACCATGGCCCAGGCGCTCGCCCCGCTGCTCTTCGGGCTCTTCTCCGACTACATCGGTCTGCGCACCACGTTCTTCGTGATGCTGTTGCCCCTGGCCGCGAGCGCCTGGTTCCTCTTCCGGGCCATGCGCACGTACCCGAAGGACGTGGCCACCGCCGCGGCCGCGTCGGCACCGGCCGCGTCGGCACCGGAATAGCGGGCGCTGCGCCCCCGTTGAGCAAGGCGATGAGAGACCTGCTGCGCGTGCCGGTGGTGGTGGCGCCGATGGCGGGCGGCCCGACCACGACGGCCCTGGTGGTGGCGGCGGCCGAGGCGGGCGGCCTCGGGTTCCTCGCCGCCGGCTACAAGTCGGCATCGGCCATGGAGGAGGACGTCGCCGCCGTGCGGGACCGCACGGCCGAGGCGTTCGGCGTCAATGTCTTCGTCCCCGGGCGGCCGTCGGACCCCGCGGTGGTCGACGCCTATCTGACCGAGCTCGCCGCCGACGTCGAGGCGCTCGGCGCGGCGCTCGGCGATCCGGTATGGGACGACGACGCCTACGAGGAGAAGATCGACGCCCTCGTCCGGCTGGCGCCGCCGGCCGTGAGCTTCACCTTCGGCCTGCCCGACGCGGAGGTCGTCGACGCCCTGCACCGCGCCGGCTCCCAGGTGGTGCTCACCGTCACCACGGCCGAAGAGGCGCGCCTCGCCGACGCGCTCGGTCCCGACGCGTTGTGCCTGCAGGGGATCGAGGCCGGTGCCCACCGCGGCTCGTTCACCAACGACGACCGCCCCGGAGGCGACGTGGGGCTCCTCAGCCTGGTGCACGAGGTCACCGCCGCCACCGCCACGCCGGTCATCGCCGCCGGCGGGATCGCCGGCCCCCGGCAGGTGCGCGCCGCCATGGCCCTCGGCGCCAGCGCCGTGCAGTGCGGCACCGCCTTCCTGTGCTGCCCCGAGAGCGGCGCGAGCGCCCTGCACAAGGCGGCGCTGGCCGACCCCGCCTTCACGACCACCGCCCTGACCCGCGCCTTCAGCGGTCGCCCGGCGCGCGGGCTCGTGAACCGCTTCATGACCGCTCACCAGAAGG
>DASRBM010000277.1:0-5407 GCA_035653635.1 Acidimicrobiales bacterium
GCGCCGAGCTCGGCATGTCGCGCACCTTCCAGCAGATCGGGCTGTCGAAGGACCAGAGCATCCTCGACAACCTGCTGCTCGCCCAGCACGTGCTGTCGCGCTACCGCAGTACCGCCGCGCTCCTCCACACGCGCCAGGTGGCCCGCTCCGAGGCGGAGATGCGGGACCGGGCGCTCGAGGCCATCGGTTCGCTCGGCTTCTCCGGGCGCGAGGACACCCCCGTCCGCCTGTTGTCGGGGGGCCAGCAGCGCATCGTCGAGGTCGCCTGCGCGCTCCTCACCGACCCCCGGCTGCTCATGCTCGACGAGCCCTCGGCGGGCATGTCGCCGGCGGCGGCCGAGAGCCTGGCGGACCGCCTGCGCGACCTGCGCGACGGACAGGGGCGCACGGTGCTGCTCATCGAGCACAACGTGCCGCTCGTGCTCGACGTGTGCGACTACGTGTACGTCCTCAACTTCGGCGAGATCCTGGCCTCGGGGACGCCGCACGACATCCTCGAGCACCCCGAGGTGATCGCCGCGTACCTGGGCGAGGGCGTGGCATGACCGCCGTCCTCCCGGCCGTGTCGCCCGCCGGCTCCGGCCCCGCGCCGCTGTTGGCGGTGGAGGGCCTCGTCACCGGGTTCGGCGCCCACGCCGTGCTCCACGGGGTCGACGTCGCCGTCGCCCCCGGCGAGATCGCCGGCATCTTCGGGCTCAACGGTGCAGGCAAGAGCGTCACCATGAAGGTGATCGCCGGCCTGGTACCCGCCTGGTCGGGGTCGGTGCGCCTGACAGGGCGCGACATCACCGGTGACAGCCCCGAGCGACGCGTGGCGCACGGCCTCGCCAACGTCCCTCAGGGCCGGCAGGTGTTCGCCGAGCTCACCGTGGAGCAGAACCTGCGCCTCGGCGCGTATCAGCTGCGCCGTCGTGACCGCAGCCGTTACGGACCGCAGCTCGAGCGCGTGTACGAGCGCTTCCCCAAGCTGGCCGAGCGCCGCCACCAGGTGGCGGGGACCATGTCGGGGGGCGAGCAGGCGAGCTTGGCGGTGGCGCGGGCGCTCATGTCGGATCCGCAACTGCTCCTCGTCGACGAGCCCTCGGCCGGGCTTGCACCGCTCGTGGTGGAGGAGCTCTTCGGCGTCCTGAAGGAGCTGAACGCCGACGGCCTCACCATCCTCCTCGTCGAGCAGAACGTGACCTTCGGGCTGGAGCTCGTGGACACGGCCCATCTCATGCGCGGGGGCCGGGTGGTCTACAGCGGTGCCAGCGCCGCGCTCGACCGCGCCCGGGTGGCGGCCGAGCTCGGTATCGGCCGGCTGCTCGGCGGGCATCTGGTGCGGCGGGCACCGGCGGCTCAGGCCGAGCAGACGCCTTCGGCGCCGGCCGACGGTGCGACAGCCGGCCTCGTCGCGGACCACGGGACGCCGGCTGTCGGACACCGTTTCGCGCTGGGCTCGGGGGAGGTGGCGGCCGAGGTGTCGGGTGCCCCGGACGGACGCCTCGTCGTCGGCATCCCAGGCCTGTCGGCCAACCTCCGCAGCTTCGACGTGGTCTTCGGCGCGCTCGACCGGCAGCGCTGGCGCACGCTCGCCTTCGACCCCCGCGGCCGGGGCCGCAGCGCCACCACCCCGCCGGGCACCTACGGCTGGCCGGCGCACGCTCGCGACGTGCTCGACATGGCCGACGCCCTCGGTCACGCCCAATTCGATCTGGTGGGATGGTCCTTCGGCACGTGGGTGGCCATGACGGTGTGCCGGCTCGCCCCCGGACGGGTGCGCCGGCTGGTACTCGTCGACGGGGGAGGCGTCCCCGACGCCGCCGCCGTCGTCCCCGTTCACGCCGGGCTCGACCGTCTCGGTCTCGTCCATCCTTCGCGCCAGGGCTTCTTCGAGCTGCTGCGGTCCACCGGCGTGTACGAGCCGTGGGACCGGTGGGAGGCGCTCTTCGACTACGAGCTCGAGGACGTGGACGGCGGCGTGCGGGCCCGGTCGCGGCCCGAGGCGTGCTGGGAGGACGAGCGGTACCGCGTCGCAAACTTCTCCTACGACCTGTGGGACGCGGTGCAGGTGCCGGCGCTCCTGGTGCGGGCGACCGAGCCCATCCCCGGCACCGAGGGCCACATCCTCACCGGCGCCGATGCCGAGCGTTTCCGGGCGCGCGTGCCCGGCGCACAGCTCGTCGAGGTCGACGCCCACCATTACACCGTCGGCATGCACCCCGACACCGCCCGGGCCGTAACCGCCTTCCTCGACAGGGAGTGATCACCGTGACCGTCGACCCACGCTCAGCCGTCGTCGCCGAGGACTTCGACGTCCGGCTTCCCTCCGGACGTCTGCGGGCCCGGCGCTTCGGATCGCCGAGGGCGCCGCTCGTGCTCTGCATCCCCGGGCTGTCGGCCAACCTGGCGGGTTTCGACTTCCTCGGTGAACGGCTGGCCGGCGACCACCGCCAGGTGGTGGCGCTCGACCTGCGCGGGCGCGGCCGCAGCGACGTGACCGGGGCGGGGAGCTACGGATGGGTCAACCACGCCCGCGACGTCATGGAGCTCGCCGGCGAGCTCGGGGCCTCCTCGTGCTCGCTCATCGGCCAGTCGATGGGAGCCGGGGTGGCCATGGTGTGCGCCCAGCTGGCCCCGGCGAGCGTCGACAAGGTCGTGCTCGTCGACCTCGCCGGCGTGCCCGACGCGAGCTCCGTGCTGCCGGTGGCACGGTCGATCGAGCGCCTCGGCGCCGTCTACCCGTCGGCCGACGCCGCCATCGACCTCATCAAGCAATTGGGTCTCGTGCCCGAGTGGACCGAGTACTGGGAACGGTATTTCCGCTACGAGCTGCACGAGGTGGAGGGCGGTGTCAGCCCGAGCAGCGACCGCGACGCCGTGTTCGAGGACTCGGGCTACGGCATGGCCATGTACAGCGCCGAGCCCGGCCCGCCGATCCGGGCGCTGTGGGAGCACCTCACCATGCCCACCCTGTTGCTCCGCGCCACCGAGGAGATCATGCCCGGCTTCGGCCACATCGTGCCCGAGGAGGAGGGCCGTCGCTTCGTGGCGTCGGTCCCCGGCAGCCGCATGGTCGAGGTCGACGCCAACCACTACGCGATAAACATGCACCCGGTCGCGGCCGAGGCCATCGAGGAGTTCCTGAGCGCCTGATGGACAGGCCCGGTCCGTGGGGGAGGGAGCCGCTATGGCGATGATGGACACCCAGCTCAATTCGTGGCTGCTGTTCGCCAACGCGCCACGCCATTTCGGCGACACCGAGGTGGTGACGCTGCTGCCCTCGGGCGAACGCCACCGCTACACCTACGCGGACTTCGGGCGTCGCACCATGCAGCTCATGCACGCGCTCGACCGCCTCGGGCTCGAGCCCGGCGACCGGGTGGCCACCCTGGCGTGGAACGGCTACCGGCACCTGGAGTGCTACTTCGCCATCCCCTGCACGGGCCGTGTCCTGCACACGCTCAACCTGCGGCTGTCGCCCGAGGACCTGTCCTACATCATCGGGCACGCCGACGACCGGGCCATCTTCGTGGACGCCGACCTCGTCCCCCTCCTCGACAAGGTGGAGGCGCTCGGCGGCCTGGCCAAGGTCCGCCACGTGGTCGTGCTCGGCGACACGGTGCCCGATTCGGCGCTCGAGGGGCTGCGCTGCTCGGAGGAGCTGATCGCCGACGAGCCCGAGCACTACGCCCCGCTCGACATCGCCGAGTCGGCCCCGCTCGGCATGTGCTACACGTCGGGCACCACCGGGCGCCCGAAGGGCGTGGTCTACACGCACCGTTCCACGTTCCTGCACTCGCTCGGTGCGTCTTCGGGGATGGGCCTGCGCATCGGCCCCGACGACTGCGTGCTCCCGGTCGTGCCGATGTTCCACGCCAACGCATGGGGCGTGCCCCACGCGGCGACGGCGGTGGGGGCCAAGCAGGTCTTCATGGCCGGCGCCCTCGATCCGGGCGCGCTGGCCGAGCTCATGGCGAGCGAGCGGGTGACGGTGTCGGCCGGGGTCCCAACCATCTGGCTGGCGCTGGCCGACGAGCTGGCGCGCCGGGGCGGCGGGCTTCCCGACCTGCGTCACCTCGCCTGCGGAGGGAGCCAGCCGCCGCGGGCGATGATCGAGCGCTACCGGCGCGAGTTCGGCATCCCCGTCATCCAGGCCTGGGGCATGACCGAGACGAGCCCGCTCGCGTCGATGGCGTGGCCCAAGGCCCACATGCGCGACTGGGACGACGCCCGCCTCGACGAGGCCGTGCGCGGACAGGCGGGGCTCCCGCTGCCCGGCGTCGCCGTGACCTTGCGCGACGACGAGGGCAACGACGTGCCCTGGGACGGCCAGACCATGGGCGACCTTCTCGTGCGGGGGCCGTGGGTGGCCGACAGCTACCTGCACGGCGAGGGCGAGGCCCAGTTCACCGACGACGGATGGTTCCGCACCGGCGACGTCGCCGTGGGGTCGGCCGAGGGTTACTTCGTCATCGCCGACCGCACCAAGGACCTCATCAAGTCGGGGGGCGAGTGGATCTCGTCGGTCGACATGGAGGCGGCCATCATGGCCATGCCGGGTGTGGCCGAGGCGGCCGTGGTGGCCGTGCCCGACCCGAAGTGGCAGGAGCGCCCGCTCGCCTGCGTGGTGCCGAAGCCCGGGGAGACGGTCACCCTCCCCGCCGTCCACGAGCGCCTGCTCGCCGCCGGCTTCGCCCAGTGGCAGTTGCCCGACCGGCTCGAGGTCATCGACGAGGTGCCGAAGACGAGCGTGGGCAAATTCGACAAGAAGGTGCTGCGGGCCCGCTTCGGTGCCTGACGGCACCCGGGGCCGTTCCATTCCCCCCCGGGGGCGCCCGACGCAACCCGGATTGCGCGGCTGACCGGCCTCCCCGGTCGATTGGGCGTTGTCCTCCCGCAGGGTTTCCGGAGGGCGCCGCGGTCGTTACGCTCGTGGGGGCTCGCCCTGTTGGGCGGAGGGGAGACCATGAGCGCAACCAAGCCCGGGACCGGGCCCGACGTCGAGACGCAACGCGCCTCCGGTTCGTCGGCCGCCGAGCTGGACCAGCTCTTCCTCCTGTACTCGACAGGGCTCCAGGCCGGGGAAGCGGTCGCCCGCTGGTGGTTCACCCTCCGGGCCGACGCCCAGGACGTCACCACCGAGGAGTCGCTCGACAAGCTCCTGCGCGGGGCGCTGCACGGGATCGCGCATCTGCTCGGCGCCGACGCGGTGGCCGTGCTCGTGGCCGACGACAGTGGGCAGCTCGTGGCCCGGGCCGCCGTCGGCTTGCAGCGCGAGACCTGGCAGGACGTGCGCATCCCCTTCGGCGCCGGCATGGCCGGACGGGTGGCCGCCACCCGCGAGCCGCTCGTCGTGCCCGACCTCACGAAGATCGACGTGGTGTCGGAGACGCTGCGCGACAGCGCCGTCCGCTCCCTCGTCGCC
>DASRBM010000278.1:0-7880 GCA_035653635.1 Acidimicrobiales bacterium
GGGCGTCGCGCACGATGTCCCACTTGGCGGGCTCGTCCACCACGCCGGTGACGACGATGTCGGGGTGGGGTTCGATGCGTGCCGCCACCGGGCCGACGAGGGCCAGCGCCAAAGGTCCGGGGTGGCGCTTCTTGTACAGCCGGAAGAACTCCGCCAGCATGGCCGAACCCTTGTGTTCGTCGACCCTCCCCATGCTCACGATGTACGGACGGTCGCCGATGCCGAGGACCTCGCCGCCCGGTCTACCGCCGGCTGCGGGCTCGTGCTCGACCCCGAGCCCGAGGACGACCTGCGGATGCTCGGCCACCTTGTGGATGCGCTGGACGAGCCGTCGCTCGGCCACCGTGTGGTAGCAGAGGGCGTCCGCGTCGGCGAAGGTGCGGCGGAAGACGGGCAGGTAGATGGCGGGCTCGTCGTGGGCGGCGGGGTGCAGCACCGCCGGCACCTTCACCCGGCCCACCCCCGCCACCGTCGGGTAGTAGAGGTACGGGTAGAAGGCGACGACATCCGCTCGCGTCTCTTCGAGGGCGTCGAGCAGCGCGGGGGTCACCGGCCCGTTCAGCTCCACCCAGCGGCGGGCGTCGGCCAGGCCGGCCTGGCGGGGTGCGAGTCGGAGGCGGCCGTCGACGGCGTAGAACTCCGGCGCCCGGCCGGCCGCCGAGCGGAAGCGGTGCACTTCCACCCCGTTCTCCACCGTGTCGCCCTCGGGCAATTCGTCGGCCCAGGTGATGTGGTCCACCGCGCAGGTGGAGTAGGCCTCGGCCTCCCAGCCGATCTCGCTGACGAGGTGTTCGGCCAGCTGCCGAGCCGCCATCTCGGCCCCGCCGACGATCTGGGGACCGAAGCGCGGGGTCACGAACGCCACCCGCATGGGCCGTCCTCAGCCGTCGACGCCGGCGGCGCGTCGGGTGGCGACCACCAGATAGTCGTCGTCGGTCGGACCGTCGTGCACCGCCACCTCGAAGCCGGCGAACGGCAGCAGGGCGGCCCACGTCCCCGGCCGGTAGGGCCGACCGGCCGCGATGTCGACCTCCGGGGGTGCATCGGGCGAGTTCCACGCGGCGAGGGTGAGCGAGTGGAGCACGAGCACGCCGCCGTCGTTGAGGCAGCCGGCGAGCAACTCGACGAGCTCCTCACGTTCCCCGTTCGACATCGGTTCCACCACGCCGTTCAGGATGACGCACCCGAGCGCACCGGCACCCGCGGCCCGCACGTGTTCGAGCACCGGCTCCTCGCGGATGTCGAGCCCCTCGACGTCCGCACGAGCCGACATGCCACGGCGCGGGTCGACCCCGTAGGCGTCGACTCCTTCGGCCACGAGTCGGCCGAGCAGCCAGCCGTCGCCGGCGGCGGCGTGGAGCACGCGGCCCCCGGTCCCCTTGGCGGCCCGCAAGGCCGTGTCCACCCACCAGGCCCCGCGGTGGTGCAGGCCGGGCGCGTCCACCACCGGCACGGCGGGGACCCGCTGGGCGTCGAGGCGACGGTGGACGTCGGTCAGCTGCTCCTCCACCACGTGGAAGGCACGGCTCACCGACGCCGCGAACTTCCCCACCTGACCGGTGATCCAACTCATGTACCAGAGGGTGGCGCTGCGCACGGCGCGCTTCACGGCGGCGCCGCCGGACTTGTCGGAGGCGAGCGGCACGTAGGGGTCGATGTAGGCGGCCGTGTCGACGGCCCGCAGCACGTCGCCGAGCCGGCCCTGGCTCCCGCCGACTGGTGCGTGACGGAGGAACAGCTCGTCGAGCTCGCGCTCCACCGACTGGGGCAGGTCCCCGGAGGCCCGGCGGCGGCGCACCTCGTCGTCGATCTCGCGGAGCACCTGGGCGAGATAGGCCTCGGCGGGGAGGTCGGCGGTCGGCTCGGTGTCGCTGGTCACGATGCTCCTGGGCGGCTCGGTGCTCGATCGGGGCGGTGGGACTCGGGTCGGTATCCGTTGGCAGATGCCATGGACGAACGGCGCGTGGGGCCGGTCAGCTCGGCGTCGCCACCGAGATCTCGACCTCGGGCTGCAGGTCCACCGATCCCCGCGACCGTCCTGGGTTCGTCACCTCGAACATGGCGTCCTGTTCGCGCAGATCGTAGACGAGGCCGGTCGCGCTGCTGATGGCCACGTGGATCATGTAGCTGCCCTCGAGCAGGGGGACGTCGGGGAAGGTGAAGGCCACCTGCCCCCGCCCGGCGGGGGCGTCGAACGTCTTCTCCAAGATGGCCGTGTCCGAGGCGTGGATGAGACCTCCACCCTGGAAGTAGAAGGCGTAGGAGAAGACGATCCCCGGCACCGCCTCGCGGGCTTCGTAGTCGATGCGGACCGTCAGCCGGTCGTGCGGCTCCACGTAGGGCCGCACGCCGCTGCCGGTGTGCTCGAGCGCCACGTTCGTGATCTCGACGGGTCGGTCCTGCACCAGCTCCGGGCGGGCGTCGCTCGGGCCGAGCTCGGCCTCGGCCACCCCGATGGCGGCCAGGTACTCGTGATACGCGCTGATGGCCTCGCCGGCGGTCCCCACCGCGAGCACGCGACTGTCGGCCAGCACCACGGCACGGTCGCAGATCTGTCGCACGAGGTCCGCCGCGTGGGTGACGAAGAGGATCGTGCGCCCCTCCTCCTGGAACTGCTTGATGCGGGCCAGGCACTTGCGCTGGAAGTTCTCGTCCCCGACGGCGAGCACCTCGTCGACGACGAGCACGTCCGGGTCGACGTTGACGGCGACGGCGAAGCCGAGGCGGACGAACATGCCCGAGGAGTAGTACTTCACCTGGTTGTCGATGAACTGCTCGAGCTCGGCGAAGGCGACGATCTGGTCGAAGCGTCGCTCCACCTCCTTCGACGACAGTCCGAGGAGCGAGGCGTTCAGGTAGATGTTGTCGCGGCCCGACAGCTCGGGTTGGAACCCCGCACCGAGCTCGAGCAGCGCGGCGAGCTGTCCACGGACGGCGACGTGGCCGTGCGTCGGCTGCAGGATGCCCGACACGCACTTGAGCAACGTCGACTTGCCCGACCCGTTGCGCCCGAGGATGCCCACGGTCTCACCTTCGTCCACGGTGAAGGAGACGTCGCGCAGCGCCCAGAAGTCGACGTAGGGGTTTCGTCCCATGCGCAGGACGCGGTCCTTGACGCTCGTGAGCTTCTCCCGGTAGAGGCGGAAGCGCTTGGAGACGTCGACGACGTCGACCGCGACCTGGCCGGCCACGTGCTCAGAGCTCCTCGGCGAAATTGCCCTCGAGCCGGCCGAAGACGGCCAGGGCGCCGAGGAGCAGCACGAGGGAGATGGCGATGACGGCGAGGTCGGCCCCGATGTACCAGCCCATGGGGTAGGTCGCGAGTGCCTGGAACGGCGCGTGGGTGACCGTGTTGATGGGATGCATGTTGGCGTAGAAGAACCGCTGGAAGGTCATGACCGGCGGGGTGATCGGGTTCAGGAAGTAGATCCACAGGATGTGGTGGGCGGCCAGGGTGTCGTGCACCTTGCCGGCGAACGGGTAGATGCCGGGGACGGCCCAGAACCAGGCCATCATCACGACTTCCACGAGGTGCTGCACGTCACGCAGGTAGACGTTGACGGCCGAGAAGAACACCGACAGCGCCGAGGCGAAGAGGACCACCGCGGCGATGGCCGGCACCAGGAGCCAGATGTAGGCCCAGGCCGGGCGGTGCCAGAAGGCGAACATGAAGATGAGCATCACGATCGCCTGGAACACGAAGAACACCGACGACGACCCGACGGCGGCGAACGAGAGGATCTCGCGGGGGAAGGCGACCTTCTTCACGATGCCGCCGTTGTTGACGATGACCCCGGTCGAGCTGAGCACCGCCGTCTGGAAGAGGTTCCACACGAGCAGCGCCGAGAACATGTAGATGACGAACTGGGGGATGCCGTTCGGGAGGAAGTAGGTGAAGAGGACGAAGAAGACGGCCAGACTGAAGGCCGGGTTGAGCATCGACCACATGAACCCGAGGGCCGAGTTCTTGTACTTGACCTTCACTTCCTTGCGGACGAGGAACCCGAACAGCTCCCGGAAGGCCCACAGCTCGCGGAGGCGTTGCCAGATCCCCACCCGGGCGGCCACCACCCGGATGGGCTTCTCCTCGCTGGTGATCGAGAGCGAGGTCGTCGCGAGCGGCTCGTCGGCCTCGGGGACGTGGCCGCCTGACGCCGGATCCGGCGCCGCCTGCACTTCCATCCCCTGGCTCCGCCCAGCCCCGCGCTCAGCGCGCGGTGGCGCCGCTGGCGGTGTGCTCGATGACCCGGTCGATGAACCCGTACTCGCGGGCTTCTTCGGCGGTGAACCAGCGGTCGCGGTCGGAGTCGAGCTCGATGCGCTCGACGGGCTGGCCGGTGTGGAAGGCGATGCGCTCGGCCATCATGCGCTTCAGGTAGACGATCTGCTCGGCCTGGATGGCGATGTCGGCCGCCTGTCCCTGCATCTGACCCGACGGCTGGTGCATGAGGATCCGGCTGTGGGGCAGCGCGAAGCGCTTGCCCGTGGCCCCGGCGCACAGGAGGAACTGACCCATGGAGGCGGCCAGGCCCACACAGATGGTGCTCACGTCACAGCTGACGTACTGCATGGTGTCGTAGATGGCCAGGCCGTCGGTGACCGAGCCACCGGGCGAGTTGATGTAGAGAGCGATGTCGCGCTCGCTGTCCTCGGCCGCCAGGAGCAGCAGCTGGGCGCAGACCATGTTGGCCACCGTCTCGTCGATGGCGCTGCCGAGGAAGATGATCCGCTCCTTGAGCAGACGCTGGAAGACGTCCGCCGAAGCGGCGTCGGACATGGAAGGCGAGCGCATGAGCGGCGGGGACGAGGAAGCCATGCCCCGAGGCTACCCGCAGCGGAGCGTGGCCAGGGTTCTCGGGCCGGCGTCGTCCCCGGCTCCGGCCGAGACGTCGGCCGCCGCAGCGGCAGTGCCCGGGTAGGCTCGCCGGGGCCCCGGGGCAGGAGCGCCCCGGTCCTGCGGGTGTGGCGGAACTGGTAGACGCGCCGGGTTTAGGTCCCGGTCCCCTCGGGGGTGGGAGTTCGAGTCTCCCCGCCCGCACCGGTCGGCGAGGAGCGGAACTCGAGGAGCTCGAGCACGATCTCGTCACCGCCGACCACGGACACGTCGAGCGACCCGCAACGTGTGCAGGCCGATGCCACGTCGCGTACGTCGAACACGGTGCCGCATGACCGGCACGCCCCCCGGGCCGGCACGTCCACGCATTCGGCGACCGCCCCCTCGGCCACGGTCCCGGCCGCCATCAGCGCGAACGACTGGGCGAACGCGTCGGGGTGCACCCGCAGCAGGCTCCCGAAGCGCACGCGGACCCGTGCCACCGGCCGCGTCCCGGCCCGTTCGGCCACGCGCTCCATCACCGCGCCGCACAGGCCGAGCTCATGCATGGGCTTCCTCGGCGACTTCGGCGACCACGCGCCGGACGAGCTCCACAGCGGCGGGCACGGCCGCGGCCACGGGCTCGCTCAGCCCCACCCCCGGCTCCACGCCACCGACCTCGCAGCCGACGACCAGCACGCGCCGCGGCGTGCAGCCGAGACGCTGTGCGTAGGCCAGGACGGTGGCTGGGTCGAACCCGTGGGGATCGGCGACCGGC
This sequence comes from Acidimicrobiales bacterium, assembly GCA_035653635.1. Classification (GTDB taxonomy): domain Bacteria; phylum Actinomycetota; class Acidimicrobiia; order Acidimicrobiales; family UBA8190; genus DASRBM01. Next base: position 5,592 of record DASRBM010000278.1, read on the forward strand.
GGTCCGGGCATGGCCGACACGTCCGCCGGATCGACCTCGATGACCGACAGGGTTCCCGGCGCGTCGCCGCGGGCCAGCGCGTCGACCAGGACCACGCCGTCGTATCCGTCGAGGAGGTCGTAGGCGAGGTGCATGCCGCGGATGCCGGCATCGACCACCTGCACGCCGTCGGGCGGGGCATCGCCCTGCAGCCGGTGTGCGACCTCGACGCCGAAGCCATCGTCGCCCAGGAAGATGTTCCCGACACCGGCGACGAGGACGCGGGCGCTCATGACGGCGCCGCCTCGACGAGCTCGACCTCGTCGACCGAGAAGTACCGGAAGCGGCCACGCCAGCGGTGCAGTTCGGTGGCCGGGTCGTCGTCGAGCGACACCGCCACGTTCGTCGCCCCGTCGACGTCCTGCAGCACCGCCTCGACGACGGCGGTGCGCCCGGACAGGAAGATGTCCTGGACGTCGGCGTCGCGTCGGGGATGGAGCCGGACCCGGTCACCGATGTGGCAGGCCCCCGAGTCCGGCCGCGCCGACACCGGCACGGCGGAGGCCAGTTCCGCGGAGGCAGGCGACGCCGGGCGGGTGAGGGCGCCGGCGCCGTGCAGCGGGGCGACGTCCGCCACCGAGAGCTGCTCCCAGCGGTCGACGATGGCAGCGGACAGCTCGTCGGTCGCGCGCGCCTGGCGGCGTTCGTCTTCCGTCAGGGTGGCCACCCGGAGCGCGAGCATCTCGTCGATCTCGGTCGCGTCGCACGACTCGCCCGGGCTCGAGGCCGCCACCTGCGGGTCGTCGGACACGAGGATCGGCAGCAACAGCAGAAGCGGAGCGCGCTCTGTGCCCCCGACCAGCGCGGGCCACCATCCCTCCGCCGCGCACGCCCGCACCGCCGACCCCACGAACACCGGCGGCGTCACCGAGGAGAAGACGTCACCGCCCTCGACGGCGACCAGGGCGTGGGCAGCCACCAGGCTCCGACGCAGCACCGCGGCCCGGTCCTCGACCGATCCGGGGGACCGGTCCCCGGCACCGTCGGCGGCGTCGGCACCGTCGGCGGCGTCGGCGGCGTCGGCGGCGTCGGCACGGTGGGCACCGTCGGCGCCGGTCACGTTGCAGATCCGCACCCCGATGCGCACCAGCGGCAGCGGGCCGGCGTCGGGCTCCACCTGCAGGGTGGCCATCGCCGAAACGGCTGCCGTCCGCCGCACGATCCGGCCGACCTGGCGTCCGCCCCCCGGCTCGACGAGTCGCTCGACCCGCTCCTCCGCGTCGCGCTCGACGGGCAGCATCACCATGGCGGGGCCGTCACCGATCGGCAGCCGCAGCACCACCTCGTCTTCGACGACCTCGTCCCACGTCACGTGGACCTCATCGCCCACCTGGAGGCGCTCCACCACCGCGAAACCGCCATCCGTCACCGCCTCGACCGACCGGAGCCGCAACCGGAGGAACCGCACGGTCGCCTCCACCGACGCACCCGAGGGCCGAGGGCCCGTCACCTCGGCGACGCATTGGCACCCGAGGGCGGACCGCTCCCCCGCCATCTCCGCGGCGCCCGGTGGGGCCACGACCCCGAAGGGGAAACGCAGCCGGTTCTTGGTGGTCGTGCTCGTGTACGGATAGAGGACGAGGCCTTCGTGGAGGACGGCACGGGCGACGGCATCGGCCCGTCGGCGCACCGCGTCGGACGCCGTCACGGCCGGTCCTCGAGGCCGTCGTGGCCGATGGCCGGCGAGTGCAGCCTCTCGAGCACCTTTCCGCCGCCGAGGTACATATGGACCCCGCACGGCAGGCACGGGTCGAAGCTGCGGACCGTGCGCATCACGTCGATGCCGCGGAACTCGTTTCGCCCGTTCTCCTCGAATATGGGCGATCCCGTGACGGCATCCTCGTAGGGCCCTGGCGTGCCGTAGCTGTCGCGGGGGCTCGCGTTCCAGGGGGTGGGCGGGTAGGGGTGGTAGTTCGCGATCTTCCCGCCCCGTATGACCATATGGTGGGAGAGCACCCCGCGCACCGCCTCGGTGAACCCGCAGCCGATCCCTTCGTCGGGCACCTCGAAGCGCTCCCACGTCTGCAGACGCCCGGCGCGCACCTCGTCCATGGCCCGCTCCACGAAGAAGAGGGCGCACGCCGCCGCGTAGGCCTGGAAGTAGCTACGGGCCCGGTTCCGCTCGATGGTGTTGCTCCACTGCGGCACCTTCCACTCGAGCCGGGTCTCGCCGGACAGGGCCGAGCGCGGCAGGTTGATCTCGACGCTCGACCCTGTAGCGCGCACGTACCCGATGTCGACGAGTCCGGC
>DASRBM010000279.1:0-4060 GCA_035653635.1 Acidimicrobiales bacterium
AGCTGCTCTATGTGGACGCCGACGACCAGGCGGTGTGGACCGTGGCCGTCGGCGACGGGACCGGCGGCGGCCGCCGAGACGGTGCGGGCGACGCTGTGCCCCGCCGCATCACCCCGGCTGCGCCGGAGGGTTGCGTCGACCGCTACGGCGAGATGCGCGTCGTCCCCGGGACCAACTGGCTGGCGGCGCTCCGGGAACGCCACGGCGACGGCCTGGTCGTGGACGAGATCGTGGCCGTCGACATGACGGGCGTGGCACCGCCGGTGCCCCTCGCGTCGGGACGCGACCTGTACGCGGCGCCTCGGCCGTCACCAGATGCGCGTTTCCTGGCGTACCTGGCGTGGGACCTCCCGGCGATGCCGTGGGAGTCCTCCGAGCTCTGGGTGGTACCGCTGCACACGGATCGTTCCTCCGGCATCGCTGCCGCCGGCTCCGGCCGGCGGGTGGCCGGCGGCCCGACCGAGTCGGTCGGCCAGCCGGAATGGAACGGCGCCGGCGGCCTGCTCTTCGTCTCCGACGCGGCCGGGTGGTGGCAGCCGCACCGGTTGCTCCCCGATCGAGAAGTGGAGCGCCTGTCCGACGAGCCGGCCGACTTCCACGCGCCGGATTGGGCCTTCGGCCAACGGACCATGGCGCCGCTGGCCGACGCGACGGTGGTGGCCCGCGTGCGACGCGGCGGCCGCGACGAGCTCACGATCGTGGGTGGGCGCGGCCGCGCCGGTACCGCACGACTGGTCGGTGCCGAGCTCGACCTCGCGTCGGTCGCCGCGGTGCAGCCGCTTCCCGAGGGCGACGCGGTGGCCGTCCTGGCCACGACGCCCACGGACGCGGCCGGGCTCTACCGCGTCGCCGCCGACGGTGCGACCGAGCTCGTGCACCGCCCCGCGCCGGCGCTCCTCCACCGGGAGCACATCTCGGTCGCCCGGCATGTGTCGTTCCCGACAACCGACGGTTCGTTGTCCCACGCCCTCTTCTTCGGGCCACGGGCGCCCGGGGTCAGTGGGCCCGAAGGCGACCGGCCGCCGCTCGTCGTGTTCTGCCACGGCGGCCCGACGGGGTCGGCCGAACCGGGCCTCGATCTGCTCGTGCAGTGGTGGACGACACGGGGATTGGCGGTCGCCGTCGTCGACTACCGCGGTTCGAGCGGCTACGGCCGGGCCTATCGGGAAGCCCTGCGGGGACGCTGGGGCGAGGTCGACGCCTCCGACTGCCGGGACGCGTCCACCCACCTGGTCGCCGAGGGCCTCGGCGACGGGCGCCGCATGCTGGTCCGCGGCTCGAGCTCAGGGGGCCTCACAGCGCTGCGGGCCCTCGGGCGCGGGACGCCGTTCGCCGCCGCCGTCACCCTCGCTCCGGTGACCGACCTTGCCGGCCTGGTCGAGACCACCCACAAGTTCGAGTCGGGCTACTTCGAGGGCCTGGTCGGTCCCTGGCCCGAGGAGGCGGCCCGGTACGAGGCGCGTTCGCCGGCCCGCCACCCGGAGGACATCGAGGCCCCAGTCCTGCTCTTCCAAGGGGCCGATGACCCGGTGGTGCCCCCGGCCCAGGCCCGGGCCCTGGCCGACGCCGTCACCGGGCGCGGGGGCCGCTGTGAGCTGGTCGTCTTCGCCGGCGAGGGCCACGGTTTCCGCCGGGCCGATTCCCTTGCCGCCTTGGCCCGCCACGAGCTCGCCTTCGTCGGCGAGGTACTCGGGCTGCAACTCCGGTGACGGCACCGACGGAGCGGCCCCCCAAAGGCGTTCCCGGGGGGTGGGGCGGTTTAGCATGACGGGTATGCCCAGCAGGCTCCGGCACGGTGCCGTGCGGGTCGTGAGCTCGTGGGGGCCCGAGGAGCGGGACGCCGTGCTCTACGCGGCGTCGGGCCTGTTCGCGATCCTCACCGCCGAGATCTCGACGATCACGCTGTACCAGCAGTGGGGCCAGCTGGCGGCCGGTCCCTACGTCCTCGGTGCCGTGCTCTCCGCATTGGCGGCCCGGCGAGCGGGCCGCCGCCGCGCCCGGGGCGAAGCAGCGCCGGCCGACGACGAGGTCGCCGCACGGACCTGGCACTGGACGACACCGCGCATGACGATCTTCCTCCTCGTCCTGATCGGGGCCACCCTGTTGCCGCTCAGCCTCGAAGTGCTGTGGCGCACCGACACCGGCGGCACCTCGCACGTCCAACCTGAGGTCGCCGTCGTCGAGAACTCCGGTGGCCGGGTGCTGCACGGCCAGGACCCCTACCAGCTCGTCGACGGGAGCCGGGTCCGCGTGCAGGCGCCTCCCGGACAGCCGGCCTACGACGTCTACAACCCGTACCTCCCGCTCATGTCGGTCTTCGGCCTGGCCCGCGACACGAGGGCACCTGCCCGGCTCACCGACGCTCGGGTCGCCTTCTCACTGATCACGATCCTGGTGGTGAGCGTCGCGTTGGCGCTCTGCCGGGGACCGACCGGACCGCGGGTGCTCGCTCTGCAGAGCATGACCGTGTTGCCCACGGCCGCGTTGCCCCTGGCGACCGGAGGCGACGACCTGCCTGTCGCCGCCTTCATGCTGCTCGGACTGGTGCTCCTCACCCGGCGCAGGCCGTTCGCGGCGGGCCTCGGGCTCGGCGTCGCCGCCTCCATGAAGATCACGGCCTGGCCCCTCGCCGCCATCGCCTTCCTGGCCGCCCGGGACCGACATGGCCGAACGGGCAGGCGACCGGCGCTGGTCATGCTCGGCGGCATGGCGGCGGTCATGTTCCCGGCCATCCTGCCGACGGCTCTGTCGAATTTCTCCGCCTTCGTGGACAACGTGGTGCGGTTCCCTCTCGGCCTTGCCGGCATCCAGTCGCCGGCCGCGAGCCCGCTGCTCGGGCACGCCGTGGTCTCGGCTTTCCCCTGGATGCACCACGCCTTCCCCTTGGTCGTGGCCGGCGCCGGGGCCGTGGTGCTCGCCTACGTCCTCGTGCGCCGCACGCCGCGCACGCCGGCGGACGTCATCCGGCTACTCGCCTGGGCCATGACCGTGGCCATCCTGCTCGCCCCCGCCACCCGTATCGGCTACTTCCTCTATCCGGTCGACTTCTTCGTGTGGGCCTGGCTGCTCCGCAACGAGCAGAGAGTCGAGGATCCGGTGTCCGACGGAGTCGACGAGCCCGAGGTCGTCGCGTTGGCCGTGTCCGCTTCGCCCGCTCGCCGCTCGCGTCGGCGGGCGACGTCGCCGGACCATCCGCGGCCGACACGAGCGCGTGAGCGGGTGGGCGCCGGTTCAGATCACCACTGATGGTTCGCCGGCGGGCCGGCCGGCCGGCGGGCCGGCGGGCGTCGCGACCGGGCCCGGGCCGACAGGATCGGTCAGGATTGGTCGGAAACGACGTAGAGACGCACGACGACCGACGTGACGCCGCCGGAAGGCGCCCCCACACCCGGCACCGCCGACGAGAACGCGGTCGGTGACAGGGTCATCCCGAGCTCCCATTCGTTGCCGTCGCTGCCGGGATGCTGGGCGAGGAATTGGTAGCCGCCGTCGCTCCTGGCGCCGCTGCTCAGGATGCGCCAGTGGGTGGCGGCGAGCTCGGACCGCAGGAAGCCGATGACGTTCGCCTCGGCTGCGGGCATCTGGACCGTGACCGAGGCGTCGTAGAGCCCGAGCGTGTGGTCCACCGCGGTGCCCGGCACCTCCAGGGACCCGGCCGGCACGGCGACGGCGGCGAGAATGTCCGACGGTGGCTCACCGGCTCTCGTGATGGGGCGGAGGACCGCGGCGGCGGAGAGGGCTCGGAGCCCGCCGCTGCCTGCCACGGGGCCGTTCGGGACACGCGCCGGTGTCGCCGAGTGGTGGCTGCTCGTGAACCCGTCGGTGATGGCACCGGCCAGGAAGATGACGAGGATCACGGCGAAGACGACGGCGGCCGGCTTGGCGCTCGGCCCGGCAGGCCGGCGGGGGGGCTCGTCGCCGCTCCCGCCCGCGGGAGGGAGGACGCCGTCGCCGTTGGCCCCGGTGGGCGGCTGGACCGGAGAGCGGAAGCGGGTGGCGAGGCGTGACATGTCGCCGTCGAGTGTAGGAGACCCCTCGTGCGACCCTCAGTCGCCGTTCG
>DASRBM010000280.1:0-6807 GCA_035653635.1 Acidimicrobiales bacterium
TACCTGGCCGGGCAGTTCATCGCCTTTCGCCGGATCAGCCCGAACGACGTGGTGGAGGCGGTCGAAGCCGTGGGTGCGGGCAGCTTCGCCGCCATCGGTGTCAGCGCGCTCGGGTTCAGCCTCGCCTTCCTCACCAACGACCTGCCCCTCGGCAACTACTCCGGGGCCATCGACTCGTCGGGGACGATCGCCCTCATCAGTTTCTTCGTGGGCGTCGAGGTCATGGCCGCGTTCGTTCTGATCGTGGCGGAGCTGCTCGAACAGACGCTCGTCATCCGCGCGGGATCGCAAGGATGAACGTCTTCCCGTTCGTCGTGGTCGCCTGGATCGCCGGTGTCGGTCTGTACGGGATCGTGACTAGCCGGCACCTCGTCCACCAGATCATCTGCCTGGTGGTCCTGCAGACCTCGACCTACGTGCTCCTGCTCGGTGTGGGCTACAAGCACAACGCGGTGGCGCCGTACTTCTCGGACATCTCGCAACATGTCCGGGCGGTCGACCCGGTCGTGCAGGCGCTCGCTCTGACCGACGTGGTGGTCGAAGCGGCCGTCACCGCCCTGCTCCTCGCCATCGCGGTGCAGGCGCACAAGCGCTTCGGCACGCTCGATCCGCAGGAACTGTCGCAGCTGAAGGGCTGACGGTGGACCAGCTCCTGCCTCTCGCCGTCGCGGTGCCGCTGCTCACGGCAGCAGGCGTCTCGGCCTGCAATCTCGTGCTCAAGGAGCACCGGCGCGTCCTCGACGCGCTCGCCATCGCCAGTGCCGCGGCGGTGACGGTCATGCTCGTCATCATCCTTTGCCGCACCGCCGGTGGCCAGGAGATCTACTGGTTCGGCAGCTTCCGTCCGCTGCACGGCGTGGCGCTCGGCATCGATTTCGCCGTGGATCCGCTCAGTGCCGGACTCGCCGCCATGGCCGCCGTGCTCGTCACCGCCGCGATGGTGTTCTCCTGGCGGTACTTCGAGCAGGTGTCGGTCTACTTCCAGGCCCTGATGCTCACCTTCCTCGCAGGCATGGTCGGCTACTGCCTGACCGGGGATCTCTTCGACCTCTTCGTGTGGTTCGAGCTCATGGGCGTGTCGGCCTACGCACTCACCGCCTACCGCCCCGAGGAGAAGGGACCGGTCCAGGGGGCGCTCAACTTCGCCATCACCAACAGCGTGGGCGCGTACCTGTCGCTGTCGGGCATCGGGCTCGTCTACGGGCGAACCGGTGCGCTCAACATGGCCCAGATCGGAAGGGACCTGGCCGGTCACCACCCCGACGGGCTCGTGGTGGTCGCCTTCGTCCTCGTCATCTCCGGGTTGCTCGTGAAGGGCGCCATCGTGCCCTTCCAGTTCTGGCTGGCCGATGCCCACGCGGTCGCCCCTACCCCGGTGTGCGTCCTCTTCTCCGGTGTCATGGTCGAGCTCGGCCTCTACGGCGTGGCACGGGTCTACTGGTCCGTCTTCGCCGACGGCCTGGGACACGCGGCGGCCGTCGGGAACGCGTTCCTCGCCCTCGGGCTCGTCACCGCGGTGGTGGGCGCCCTGTTCGCGTACCGCCAGCGCCACCTGAAGCGGCTGCTCGCCTTCTCGACGATCAGCCACTCGGGGATGTTCCTCGTCGGCATCGCCGTCATGACCCCGCTCGGTCTGGCCGGAGCCGCGGTGTACGTCGTCGGTCACGGACTCGTGAAGGGCGCGCTGTTCCTCTGTGTCGGCATCGTCCTGCACCGGCTCGGTTCGGTGAACGAGACGTCGCTGCACGGAAGGGGGCGGGCGCTGCGGGCGACGGGGGTGTTGTTCACCCTGGCTGGTCTGGGCCTTGCCGACCTGCCTCCGTTCGGGACCTTCCTCGGCAAGGGCTTCATCGAGGAGACGGCGTACGCCCATGGGCTCGCCTGGGTGCAGGTGGTTCTCATCGGCGCCTCGATCGTGGTCGGCGCGGCCGTGCTCAGGGTGGCGGGCGGGGTCTTCTTCGGTCTGGGGGATCCGCCGCCGGAGGACCCGCGCATGGCAGCAGAGGCCGAGGAGGAGACCTCCGAGACGGATGCGGGCAAGGAGCGCACACCGCTCACCATGATCGTGCCGGCGGCTGCCCTCGTCGTCCTGGCGGCGGCGGTCGGGGTCCTTCCGGGGCTCGGCCACCTGGCTCAGCAGGCGGCCGTGCGCTTCGAGGACCAGCACGCCTACAACGCGGCGGTCCTCGCCGGTCGCCATGTGGCCCACGCGGTCGCGCCCAGTGCGGTGGAGGACAGCGGGATCACGGTGGCCGACGTCCTGACGGGGCTGCTCTCCGCGGCCGGGGCGGTCGTGCTCGCCGGCATCGGACTGTTCCGGCGACGCCTGCGGCTGTTCGACCGGGTCCCGACGGACTTCAACGTGGCCGATGCGGTCCGGCGGCTGCAGAGCGGCGTGGTCAACGACTACGTGACCTGGATGGTGCTCGGCATCGCCTGCCTCGGTGGAGCCCTGGCGTTCTCCATCCGCTGACCCGCCCGGCTCCGTCCGCCTTCTCACCGGCGGCCCCATCGGCCGGTTCGCCCGGCTCGTCGTCGTCCGCTCTGCGACAATCGTGGTCGTGGACTTCAATCCGTTCTCGCGTGCCTTTCAGGAGGACCCGTACCCCGTCTACCGGTGGCTGCGCGACGAGGCGCCGTGCTACCGCAACGAGGAGCTCGGCTTCTACGCGCTGACCCGGTACGCGGACGTCGTGGCGGCCTCGCAGCAGCCGCTCGTATTCTCCTCCGCCGAAGGGACGACGCTCGAGCGGATCGACCCGTCGGCCATGCCGCCCATGATGATCTTCATGGACCCCCCGTCCCACGACGTGCAGCGCCGCATCGTGAGTCGCGCCTTCACCCCGCGCTCGGTCGCCGAGCTGGAGCCGTTCATCCGGGCCACCGCGGCCCGGTATCTGGAGCCGCTGCGCGACAACGGCGGCGGGGACTTCGTGGAGGAGTTCTCCGCCCTTTTGCCGATGGACGTCATCATGGAGCTCATCGGGGTGCCGAGCGAGGACCGCAACCAGCTCCGACGCTGGATCGACGGTGGCCTCGAGCGTGCCGACGAGCCCCCCTTCGTCACGAACGAGGCGATCGAGTGCATGGCCCACGCGCACGAGTACTGGCTGGAGCTCGTGGCCGACAAGCGTCGCCATCCCGACGACTCGCTCATGAGCCGGCTGTGTCACGTCGAGCTCACCGAAGGGGACGCCACGTCCGCCCTCAACGACATGGAGGTGCTGGGCTTCTGCACGCTCATCGGTTCCGCCGGCACCGAGACGTTGACGAAGCTCCTCGCCTCGGCGGCCGTCCTCTTCGCCCGGAACCCCGATCAGTGGGCCCTGCTGCGCGACGACCCCGAGCGGGCGCCGGCGGCAGTGGAGGAGACGCTGCGCTACTGGGCGCCGTCGCAGTACCAGGGCCGGGTCCTCACCGAAGAGGTTGTCCTCCACGACACGGTCATGCCGGTCGGGTCGCGGGTGTTGCTCGTGACCGGCTCGGCCAACCGCGACGAGCGGGAGTACGCCGATCCCGACCGCTTCGACATGGAGAGGGCGCCGCATCTGGCCACCGGCTTCGGCCACGGCGTCCACTTCTGCCTGGGCGCGGCCCTGGCCCGACTCGAGGGCAAGGTCGGACTGCAGGAGTTCGCGGCCCGCTTCCCCCGCTACGAGGTGGACGAGGCGAAGGCGAAGCGCGTGCACCAGAGCAACGTCCACGGCTACGGGAGCGTCCCCTTCGCCGCCGCCTGACGTCCGCGCTTTCGCTCCGCCGGCTGGGAGTGTTCTCCTCAGCGACTGTCGAAATGCACTGGCCACCAGTGGAAACCGCCGTCACTCGTCAGGTAGAGGACGGGAGGCGCCGTCGGGGTGGAGGAGAAGGCGCTGCCCGGCGCGTGGATCACGGCGCCGTGGAGCGGGTCCTCGAACTGGAGGTCGCCGAAGTACGCACCGCCGTCGCCGGAGAAGCTCAGTCCGGTATGCCAGGTGCGGGCGAAGTCACCAGTCACGAAGAGCACCGACCCGCCGGCCGACGTACCGCACAGCGAGGCATGGCCCTGCCCCGCGTCTGTCAGCCCGCAGTCGTCGTAGGGCGCCTGGGGCGGGTCGGGGAGCCGCACCCAGTGTTCGCCGTCGTCGGTGGTCCCGTAGAGCTCCCGGGCGCCCATACTCCCGCCGCCGACGCCTCGGCCGCATTCGGCCACTAGGTCCGTGGCCGAGGATGCGACGAGATCGGCGATCGTGTCCGCGCAGACCGGGTCGCTGGCCAGTTGGCCGAGTCCGGTCGACGTGAAGCGCGTGCCGTCGAATATCGTGAGCTCGTCGTTTCCGACGATGAAAGCACGGTCGCCCTCGACCGTTGCCAGATGGGGATACCCGCCGACGGAACCAGTCTGGGTGTCAGCGCCGGGCTGTGCGTAGGACGGAGTGCCGAGGTCGACCAGAAGGGTGAAGGCATCGGTCCGAGCGGACGACCACGCCAACCGATAGTGCCCGTCGTCGCCTTCGGGAAGGCTTGTCCCTGGGATGAACGTCGGATTCCAGCCCTCGAACTGCATGTACACATGCGAGCTCGTCACCTGCAGGTTGTCGATGAAGAAGGGCGAGGCACCGAGGAGCGATGCCACCAGGTGCCAGGTCGCGCCGCCGTCGTGGGTCGTCCAAAGTATCGACGCGTCCCCGCCGTTCATGTAGGTGCCGTAGGCGTAGCCGTCGCTCGCATCGGCGAAAGCGACTGCGCTCGCGCCGACCAGCTCGCCCGTCGGAGCCCGCACGGGGGCAGGAGCGGGGATCGCACCCCACGTCGTCCCCCCATCGGCGGTGCGCAGGAGGGCGACGCACGGCCGCGCGCTGCACGTGTAGGAGCCAAGGGTCCAGCCGATCTGGGTCGATATGAAGCTCGTGCTCCCCGGTTCGAATCCTTGAGGCACGGGTCCGCCCGCAGGGCCCGGCACCGTCACCTTGGTCGTGGAGCTGTGGAGACGCAACGCGTGTGTGGGGACGAGGACAGCCGCTACCGCCGCCATGAGGAGGCCGGCGAAGAGGGCGCTCTGCCGGAAGTGGCGGCGCCGGCGGATCGCCCTGCCCCGGACCTTCGTGCGCTCGAGCAACGCCCCCGTGCGCTCGTCACGCGTGGAGACCTGTTCAGAAGGCATGAGCGTCTCCCGTCGCGCTCGTGAGGATGGTGCGCAAATGCGGCATGGCGCGACGCAGGTGCGTCTTCACCGTGCCGAGGCTCATGTGCAGCGCCGATGCCACGTCCGGTTCCGCCAGGTCGGCGATGTAGCGGAGCACGACGACCTCCTGCTGTCGCTTCGGGAGCTGGCGGAGAGCTGCCACGAGAGCCTGGCGGAGCTCGACGTCGTCGGTCCTTGACCCGACCGGGACGAGGGACTGCGTCGTCCGCTTCCGGCGGACCGTGTCGAGGGCAAGGTTCGTCGCGACCCGCAGCACCCATGCCTCGGGGCGTTCCATGCTTCCGACCGTGGGCCACCGGGAATAGGCACGTGCCAGTGCCTCGACAGCGCAGTCTTCAGCAGCGGGGCCGCCGCCGACGACCCGGCCGGCCACCCGCTCGACGGCCGGGAGCACCCGCACGAAGAACGCGTCGAAGTCCAGTGCCGCCACACCCGCCTCCGCCATCACATCAGTTCAGACGTTCGAGTAGGCCCCGTTGGATGACAAGCATCCGCCGATCTTCCGGACTGGACCGGATGGTTCGGGCGGTCGCCACCGGGACGCTGGAGAACATCTGCCGCCGTTTGCCCCAGGACACCGGTCTCCGATGTCCTGACACGTCGGTCCTCGATGACCTGACGCATCATGAGAACGTGCCCCCGGCAGGACTCGAACCTGCGCACCCGGCTCCGGAGGCCGGCGCTCTATCCACTGAGCTACGAGGGCGGAAGGCGACTCCGCTCGTCGCGCCGGGCGTGACGCGGAGGCCGCAGCCAGCAACTGTAGTCCCGGGCCTGTCCGCCCCGGCCCGCCGCTCGGCCGCCGCGGCGACCGGTAGCCTCTGGCGGCATGTCGGCCGGGATCGAACCTGACGCGGTCCTGGTCAACCGCCCCGACGAGGGCCCGCTCGACCGTCGCCTCCTCCCCATGACGGCCGAGGTCGACGCGCACGGGCGACTGTCGATCGGCGGACTGGACCTCGTCGCCCTGACCGAGGTCCTCGGCACGCCGCTGTTCGTCTACGACGAGGCGCATCTGCGGGACCGGTGCCGCCGGGCCGTGGCCGCCTGGGGCGACGGCGTGGCCTACGCCACGAAGGCGTTCCTGTGCCGGGCCATGGCCGCGCTCGCCGCGGAGGAGGGGATGGCCCTCGACGTCTCCACCGGCGGTGAGCTGCACGTGGCCCTGTCCGCCGGCGTGCCGGCGGAGCGGCTGGTGCTCCACGGCAACAACAAGTCGGTCGACGAGCTGGCGCTCGCCATCGAGACCGGCGTCGGCCGCATCGTCGTCGACTCCTTCGACGAGATCGAGCGCCTGCGCGGGATCCTTCGGTCCGGCGCCGGCCAGAAGCTGCTCGTCCGGGTGACGCCGGGCGTCGAGGCCCACACCCACGAGTTCGTCCGCACCGGGCAGGAGGACTCCAAGTTCGGTTTCGGCCTGGCCTCGGGCGCCGCCCAGCGCGCCGTCGACGAACTGCGCGACCTTCCGGGTGCCGACCTCGTCGGCATCCACGCGCACATCGGGAGCCAGGTCTTCCGGGCCGAGTCCTTCGCCGAGGAGGTCGCCGTGCTGGCGCCGTTCTTCGCCGGCACCGGGCTCTCGGAGCTGTGCGTCGGTGGCGGCCTCGGCGTCGCCTACGTCGCCG
>DASRBM010000281.1:0-4803 GCA_035653635.1 Acidimicrobiales bacterium
GCCCCTGCCGATGCGGATCCACCGCTCGTTGAAGAGCGCCCCGCGGGGAAAGGCGAGGACGCTCCCCTCGCCGAAGGCCCCGAACCCTTTCGCCAGCCTGTCGTCGGGTCCCACCGCGCCGAGCTCGCACGCCCACGTGTAGGCGGTGCTCACCGCCGACGACGCGAGCCGCCGCACCCACGGTGGCAGGTTGCGTGGGCTGGGCACGGGCAGCGACGTTAGTGCCGCTATCCTCGTCCGATCGCCTCGCCTTCTCCGCAGTCGCGACGCGCCCGCCATGCCCGTCCGAACCGGGCCCACCGATGGCTCGTCTCGGGCATCGCCGCCGCCGTGGTGGCGATCGGCGCCGCCGTCGGGATCCTGCTCACCGTCCACCACGGCGCCCCCCCGGCGCCGCCCGCTTCCACCACCACCACGTCGGCCGCCGCCGCGGGCCCGGAGTGCCCGCTCACCGGGCTGCCGGCCCCGGGCGGGACCGTGCCGGCTCGCCCGGCGCTCGCCATCAAGGTCGACAACTACCCCGCGGCGCGGCCGCAGTCGGGCCTCGACAAGGCCGACATCGTGTTCGAGGAGCCGGTCGAGGGCGGCATCACCCGGCTCGTCGCCGTGTTCCAGTGCTCGGGAGCGTCGCTCGTTGGCCCTATCCGTTCGGCTCGGGCGGTCGACGTGCAGATCCTCGACCAGCTCAGCCACCCGCTGTTCGTGCACGCCGGTGGCATCGGCCCGGTCATCTCCATGTTGCAGGCGGGCAACCTGACCGACGACAACGTCTTCTGGCACGGCTCGATCATCGTGAACCCGCCCGGGAGGGTGGCCCCGTACGACACCTACGTCACCACCGGTCGGGCATGGGCGTTGCAGCCGTCCGACACCACGCCGCCGCAGCCGCTCTTCACCTACGCGACGGAGGTGCCCACCGGTACCCCGGCCGCCGTCGTGCACGTGCCCTACTCGTCGACGAACGACAACGACTGGAGCTGGGACAGCGGCTCCAGGACCTGGCAGCTGACCATCGGAGGCACGCCCGCCACCTCGGCCGACGGCAACCGCATCGGCGTCGCCAACGTCGTCATCGAGAGCGTGCAGGTGAGCTACGGCCCCTGGCTCGAGAACGACCAGGGCGGCCTCGAGGTCCAGTCGCACCTGACCGGCTCCGGGCCGCTCGTCGTCCTGCGCGACGGTGTGGAGATCACCGGCACGTGGCAGCGGGGTGCGCTGTCGTCGCCGACCTCGCTCGTGGCGGCGGACGGGACGTCGATCCCCCTGGCCCCGGGACCGACCTGGGTCGAGATCGTGCCGTCCACCATCCGGGTGACGGCCTCGCACTGAACGCGGAGGCGGCGGCGGGCACGGGCGGGGACAGCCCCCCTGCGTCCCTCCGTACCGTGCCCGCCGGCCGCTCCGTCAGCCCCCCGACGGCCCCCCTGCGTCGTTGCAGTGTGCGCCGACCGGGTCAACGGCCCCCCGCCGGACGATCAACTCATGGCCAACTCGGCCGGATCCCCCACTCGAACACCTGTTCGCAATACAGTGCTCGGGTCGGTGTCACACCCCCTCCGTATGGTCCATCGGGTCGGAGCGACGTACTTACAGAGCAGAGAGGCAAGACAAGCGACATGGAACGTGACAAGGCGCTCGACATGGCCCTGAGCCAGATCGAAAAGCAGTTCGGCAAGGGCTCGGTCATGCGGATGGGTGAGAACCTCGACATGGGGATCGAAGCCATCTCGACCGGGGCCATGGCCCTCGACATGGCCCTCGGGATCGGCGGACTGCCGCGAGGGCGGATCGTGGAGATCTACGGCCCGGAATCCTCGGGCAAGTCCACCCTGGCGATGCACGTCGTGGCCGAAGCACAGCGCAACGGCGGCATCTGCGCCTACATCGACGCCGAGCACGCCATGGACCCGGTGTACGCGGCCGCCATCGGGGTCAACATCGACGACCTCCTCATCTCGCAGCCCGACACCGGCGAGCAGGCACTCGAGATCGCCGACATGCTCATCCGCTCGGGCGCTCTCGACGTCATCGTGGTCGACTCGGTCGCCGCGCTGACCCCCCGGGCGGAGATCGAGGGCGAGATGGGCGATTCCCACGTGGGTCTGCAGGCCCGGCTGATGTCCCAGGCGCTGCGCAAGCTCACCGGCACCCTGTCGAAGTCGAAGACCATCGCCATCTTCATCAACCAGCTGCGGGAGAAGATCGGCGTCATGTACGGCTCGCCCGAGGTGACGCCGGGTGGACGGGCGCTCAAGTTCTACTCGTCGGTGCGCCTCGACATCCGCCGGGTGGAAGCCATCAAGGACGGTGCCGAAGTGGTCGGCAGCAGGACGCGGGTGAAGGTGGTGAAGAACAAGTGCGCACCCCCCTTCCGCCAGGCCGAATTCGACATCGGCTACGGCAAGGGCATCAGCCGCGAAGGCTCGCTGCTCGACGTGGGGGTGGAGCTCGGCTTCGTCAAGAAGTCAGGAGCCTGGTTCACCTACGAGGGGGAACAACTCGGCCAGGGGCGCGAAAAGGCGAAGGAGTTCCTGCGGGAGACGCCCGAGCTCATGATCGAGATCAACGAGCGCATCCGCGCCCAGTTGGCCGAAGCGCTCGCGCCCACCGCGGCCGCCAAGGCGCCGGCGTCGGACGACGAGCCGATCACCCTCGACTGAGCCCTTCTCGTCTGGGAGTGGAAACGGGCCGCCTTCGGGCGGCTCGTTTCGCGTCACCCCACCCGCTCGTAGCGCGCGCCGGTCGGCGCCGTCGTCGAGCGATACAGCCCCACGGAATCGACCGGCCACGCGGCCGCCACGGCGGCGCCCGCCAGCGCCGTCGGACCGGGACGGCGCCTCGAGCGGGCGAGGGTGAGGTGCCCGCGGTAGGGCTCCTCATCGGGTCGAGCCCACCGAGCGGTGGCGGCACGCACATCGGCGGCGAGCGCCTCGAGGCCGGTCACGGGGATCTGCAGCACGCGTCGCCCCGGGAACCAGGCCGTCACCGGTCCGAGCGCGGCCACCGTGCCGGGGGCGACGGTCGGCAGCAGTGCGCGGATCGGCTCGGGGTCGGGTTGGTCGCCGAAGAACCGCAGGGTGACGTGCCACTGCTCCCGGGTCGTCCAGCGCAGTCCCTCGGTGTCGGGCCGCGCCAGGCCGGCCAGCAGGTCAGCCACCTCGTCGGGCACCGGCACCGCCGCGAAGAGGCGCATGCAACATGATGGTCATATTCGCGACCCCCGCCGTTCACAGCCGGTCCGTATGGTTCGAGAAGACGGACACAGGAGGTGCACATTGCTCCGGAAGCTCGCAATCTCGCTTGCCATCTCGAGATGGGCCCTCTTCGGTCGGGTGCGCCGATAATGAGGGCATGCAGATCGTCACTTTCGTCGGGGACATCACGAAGGAGACGGTCGACGCCGTGGTCAACGCGGCAAATGCACGACTGGCGGGTGGCGGGGGCGTGGACGGTGCGATCCACCGGGCCGCCGGTGCCGACCAGTTGCGACGAGCGTGCGCCGCCCTCGGCGGCTGCGAACCGGGCGACGCCAAGGCGACGCCCGGTTTCGCTTTGCCGGCCCGCTGGATCATCCACACCGTGGGGCCGGTGTGGCACGGCGGTGGCGCGGGCGAAGCCGACGTGTTGGCCTCGTGCTACCGCCGGTCGCTGGCCGTGGCCGACGGGCTCGGCGCGAAGAGCGTGGCCTTCCCCGCCATCTCGACGGGGGTCTACGGGTACCCGCCGCATCTGGCGGCCGAGGTTGCGTGGTCGGCGCTCACCACCGCTGACACCGACGTGGACCTCGTGCGCCTCGTCGCCTTCGATGCCGACACCGAGCGGCTCTACCGCGACCTCGGCGCCTCAGAGCCTCCGCCGTAACAGGTCGAGTGCCGAGATGGTGGCGTACTGCCGCACCCGGTCGCGATCGCCTGGCAGGTGCAGCTCCACGGCCTCGCTCTCGTCGCCGATGCACAACCCGACGAAGACGGTGCCGGGCTTCTGCCCTTCCTGCTCCTCGGGTCCGGCCACGCCCGTGAGCGCGAGGCCGATGTCGGACCCGAGCACATTGCGGGCCCCCTGGGCCATGGCGACGGCGGCCTCCTTGCAGACGACGGGGCCTTCGGGCACGTCGAGGACAGAGAACTTCACCTCGCTCGAGTAGGCGACGACCGCGCCCCGGAACCACTCGCTCGCGCCCGGCACGTTCACCAGCCGGGCGCCGACGAGTCCGCCTGTGAGCGACTCGGCGAGCGCCAGCGTGTCGCCCCGCACCGTGAGGGCGGCGGCGACGGCCGACTCCATCGTCTCGTCGTCGACACCGAACACCGCCTCGCCCACGAGGGCCCGGATGTTGGCCTCCTCCGCCTGCAGCAGCGCGGCGGCGGCCGGAGCGTCGGTGGCCTTCGCCGTGATCCGGACCTTGATGCCCTCGATGCCGCTCGCCAGGAAGGCGATCGTCGGATTGCCGCCGGCCTCGTCGAGCGCCGACACCCGGGGAGCGAGCAGCTCGGCCAGCGCCGACTCCGTCATGCCCCAGGTGCGCAGCACCCTGCTGGCGATGACGGCCGTCTCTCCCGCCGCGCCCATGCGCGTGCGCAGGTCCGGCAGCACGGCCCGGGTGAACATCTCCATGAGCTCGTAGGGCACTCCGGGCAGCGCGTAGACCACCTTGTTGCCGACCGGGCACACGAGGCCCGGAGCGGTGCCGGACTGCTGGGGGATGACCGTGGCCCCGACGGGCACGTCGGCCTGGCGCTTGTTGCTGTCGGGCATCGCGCGGCCCCGCGAAGAGAAAACGGCGGCGATGCGCTCCACGATGGC
>DASRBM010000282.1:0-2352 GCA_035653635.1 Acidimicrobiales bacterium
GAGGTCGGAGGATCCCCGGCCGAGCCGGCGCTGTCGGCGGCCGACTTCCACGTGGCGATGGCCGAGCGCCAGCGCCTGTGGCCGCACAGTCTGAACGCCACGTCCACGCACGACAGCAAGCGGAGTGAGGACATGCGCTGCCGCCTGGCCGTGCTGTCGGAGATGAGTGGCGAATGGGCGCGGGCCGTGGGCCGCTGGCACCGTCGCTTCGGTCCCCGGCTCGCCGGGGCCGGGAGGCAGGTCGCGTTCGACACCGAGCTCGTCGTGTACCAGACCGTCTTCGGTGCCTGGCCCCTCCACGACCGGCGATGGGAGGACTTTCCCGACCGCATCGTGCGCTATGTCCGCAAGGCCGCCCACGAGGCCAAGCGCGAGACGTCCTGGGTGCGCCCCGACGAGGCATACGAGGCCCTGCTCGAGCGGTTCGTGCGGCGGCTCCTGGGCCCCGACGAACCCGAGTTCCGCCGCGAGATGGCGCGCCTCGTGCGCCGGGCGGCGCCGGCGGCGCTGGCCAACACCCTCGGGCTCCTGGCGCTGAAGGTGACGGCGCCCGGCGTGCCCGACTTCTACCAGGGCGCCGAGGACACGCTCGTGGCCCTCGTCGACCCGGACAACCGCCGCCCGGTCGACTTCGACGACCTCGCCGTCCGCCTGACGCGCGGGGCGCAGTGGGCCGATGCGGCACCCGAGGAGCGGCGCGCCGTCGTACGCGAACTGGCCGCCGCGGGCCTCGCCGGCGATCTGAAGCTGTTCGTGACCCGCCAGCTCCTGCAGTCCAGGCGTCGGCAGGAGGAGCTCTTCGCCGCCGGTCGCTACCTGCCGCTCGCCACCCGCGGGCCCGGACGGGACCACGTCGTCGCCTTCGCCCGCCGGCGCCGACGCTCGTGGTCGGTGACGGTCGTCCCTCGCTGCACGGTCGCCGTGCGCGGCCCCGGCCGCCCTGCCGTCGGCGACGTGTGGAAGAGCACGTCGGTGGTACTGCCCGAGGGGGCGCCCACATCGTTCCGCGACGTGGTCACCGGGACCGAGATCGCGGCCCGGCGCGGCGCCCTGGCGGTCCGGGACCTGTACGCGGTGCTTCCGGTCGCCGTCGTCCTCGGCGACAGGTAACGAGCGCCGCCTGACGTCAGGCCTGAGCGGTGATCTGCTCGATGCGCTCGAGCGTCTTGGTCATGGCGTCGCGGGTGCGCGCCGCGGCCACGAGCTTCAGCATGCGTCGTTGCTTGTCCTGCGACAGGTCCCAGCTCTCGCGCACGAGGGTGCCGCCCTCGACCGGCTCGAGCTCGTATCGCCAGATCCGGCCGCCACCGAAGCGCCCGCTCCAGCCCGGCGGACGCGACTGCCAGGCGATGCACCGGTCCGGCTCGAACTCGATGACCGTGCTCACCATGGAGTAGGGCACGCCGATGCGCATGTCCATTCCGAAGACCGAGCCGAGCTGCAGCCGCTCGGCTCCCTCCTTGGTCTTCACCACCGTGCCCGACCCGTCGATCTCCGGGTGCTTGGCCGGGTCGGCCAGCAAGGCGAAGATCGCGGGCGCGGCCGCCGGGATGACCCGCTCCACGCTCAGCACGTCACCGTCCACGACCGCACCTCCGCGCCGGGGGGCCGCCGTTCGCCGCCCGTTCCGAGCGCCAAGCTAGTGCGCGGCGCCGAGGTGATCCCTAGCCGATGGCCTCGACGGCCTGGACGACGTCGTCGCCCACAGCGCCGGCCCCACCGAAGAGGAACGCCTGGGTGACCGACGACTTGGTGGCCGACACGTAGTTGGCGATCGACTGCGGCAGCGGGGCGTTCGGAGCCACGAGGAGCATGGGCCCGACCGTTCCGGCCACGCCCATGAACGGACCGCCGCCCAGTGCGTCGGCGAACCCGTTCCCGGTGGCGAAGCCGAGATTGGCCGGTTTGGGGAAGAACTGGCTCGCGACCGCGGCCGAGGTGCCATAGAGATCGGCGCCGTACACGGGGGTGGCCGACGGATCGGCACCCGCTGCCGCCTGGGGACCGCCGATGGCGTACCGGTTCTTGGGGGGATGCGCCTGCAGATAGGCCGCGGTCTCCGAGTTCTGGGTGCTGCCGTTCGTGAGAAGGATGGCGCCGCCCGTCGCGATGGCGGCCGGCACGGCCGACAACGCGTCGGCGAAGCTCGTACCAGTCGCCTCGAACACGGTGGACGGGTTGCCCATCGCCTGGGCGATGGCGACGGCGGTGCCGTACTGAGTGTCCCCCGAGATGCGCTGGGTGTTGAAGCCGAGGTTCTGCAGTTCGGCGTCGATTCCCGAGTTGAGGGCCACCGGTCCGCCGAGGATGTAGACGGTCGCGCCCTTGGGCAGCAGGATCAAGATAGCGAGG
>DASRBM010000283.1:0-3310 GCA_035653635.1 Acidimicrobiales bacterium
CCTTTCACGACGCGGACGGACCCGGCGGGCCGGGACCAGATCACACCACGTCGCGACCGTGCCGTCGAGGGCGCCCACCCGGGGAAGGCCCGGAGGCGGGTGGGGCCCTTCTCAGGGTCGACGCGTGGCCGGCAGGAGTGCTCCCCGCCCGTGCCGCTCGAGCTCGGCCCGCAGCGCGGCGCGGCCGTCGGCGTCGAGCGGGGCGTAGGCGGTGGCCCGGGGCGGGCGCAGGTAGACGGGGTCCTCGCACTCCCAGGCCTCGGCCCGAAGCGTCGTCTTCGTGATCTTGCCGGTGGCGGTGAGCGGCAGGGCCGGGCACAACCGCACCAGACCCGGTGCCCACTTGGTCCCGAGGTCGGGCTGGTCGGAGAGCCACGCCGCGAACGAGGCGCCGTCGAAGGCGGCACCGGGCCGCAGCTGGAGCGCCGCCATCACCCGGTCCCCGGTGCGGGGGTCGGGAACCGGGTACACGGCCGCCGCCGCCACGTCGGGGTGGCGCTCCAGGATGCGCTCGATCGGCGCCGCCGCGAAGTTCTCCGAGTCGACGCGCAGCCAGTCGCCGCCGCGCCCTGCGAAGTAGAAGAAGCCGGCTTCGTCGCGGTATCCGAGGTCGCCGGTCCAGTACCAGCCGCCGCGCGTGCGGGCGGAATCGGCCTCGTTGTTGCCGTAGTAGCCCTCGAAGCCCTGCACGCCGCTGCGGTTCACGATCTCGCCGATGGCGTCCGCCGCGTTGAGAAGGCGGCCCGAGGTGTCGAAGCGCGCCGGTGCGCACACGGTTCCGTCGTCGCGGCACACGGCGACGTCGACGCCCGGTGGTGCCTTGCCGAGCGAGCCCGGTGGGGTGTCCGTCGTGACGTTGATCGCCACGCCGCCCTCGCTCGATCCGTAGCCCTCCACCAGCGTGCACCCGAAGCGGCGGGCGAAGGCGTCGCGGTCGGGGGCCGACGCCTCGGTGCCGAACCCGATCCGGAGCGTGTTGTCGGCGTCGTCGCCCCGCTCGGGCGTGGCGAGCACGTAGGCGAGGGCCTTGCCGACGTAGGTGAAACGCGTGGCCCGGTGGTGCCGGACATCGGAGAGGAAGCCCGACGCGCTGAAGCGCCGGGTGAGCGCCACCGCCGCGCCCGCAGCGAGCGCCGGCGCCCACAGGGCCATGACGGCGTTGCCGTGGAACAGCGGCATGGGGCAGTAGCACACGTCGTCGCGCCGGAAGTCGTAGAGGGCGCCCGCCCGCTCGCCGATGGCGGCCAGCCGGCCCTGGGTGCAGCGCACCGCCTTGGGTGCGCCGGTGGTGCCGGAGGTGAAGAGGAGCAGCAACAGGTCCTCGGGCCGGGCGTCGATGACGGGATCGTCCACCAGCGGGGCCGGGTCGCCGGGGACGTCGGTCACCCGCACCAGGGCGTCCTCGGGCACGCCGGTGTCGAGCGGGTCCAGCAGCGCAGCGCCGGCGTCGTCGGTCACGAGCAGGCGGCAGTCGGTGAAGCGGACGTCGCGGGCGAGCTCCGCGCCGCGGCGGGTGGGGTTGACGCCGACGACACACGCACCGGCCAGCGCCGCACCGCCCAGCCAGAACAGGTACTCCGGGACGTTGTCGAGCAGGACCCCGACGTGCGGCGGCGTGGTGGTCCCGAGGCGCCGGCGCAGGAGCCCCGCACGCCGGTCGCTCTCTGCCACCACCTCGGCCCAGCTCCAGCTGCGGTCCTCGAAGAGGAGGCCCGGGGCGTCGTCGTGGCGGCGGGCGGCCAGCAGGTGGCCGACGGTCTGCGCCGGCGGGTCGGTCGGATCGGGCACGGCGCGCCGAGGTTAGGCGCTCGACCAGGACTTCCGGCACTGGCGGCGACCCGGTGCCCGGACGACCATCGCGTGCGAAGACTGGCGCGAGCAGTCGCCGGGAATGGGGGTGCCAGATGAAGGAGCTCGTCTTCCCGCGCTTTCTGCTCCCGAGGGCCGAGCGGCACGCGGACAAGGTCGGCTTCGTCGACGTCACCGCCGAGGGCACCCGCTACGAGGGCACCTTCTCCACCCACGTGGACCGGGTGTGCCGGCTGGCCCATGCGCTGCGCCACCAGCTCGGGGTGGAACCGGGCGACCGGTTCGCCGTGCTCGCCATGAACGGGCACGAGTTCATCGAGCTGTACCACGCCGCGCTGTTCGGCGCCGGGGTGGTCAACCCCCTCAACATCCGCTTCACCGCCGCCGAGCTCGGTTACGTGCTCGCCGACTCCGGCACCCGGGTCGTCGTCACCGACCCGGTCTTCGCCCCCCTCGTCGAACAGGCGCGCCACGAGCGCGGCGTCAAGGTCGAGTCCGTGGTCGTCTTCGGCGGCGACGGCGGCTTGGAGGGCGTGGTCGACTACGAGGAGCTCCTGCAGGCGGGGGAGCCGGTGGTGCCGCCCGAGCCCGAGGAGGAGGACCCCGCCGTGCTCATGTACACGGGAGGCACGACCGGGCTCCCGAAGGGCGCACTGCTCGACCAGCGGGCCGAGGTCCTGAACGTCTTCCACGTGGGACTCGAGATCGGGCTCCAGGAGGACCGCCGCTTCCTCTTCCAGTCGCCGATGTTCCACGCCGCGGTGGTCGCCGGCATCGTCGGCATCCCCGGCAGCGGGGCGACGTCGGTGTCGATCCCGTTGTTCGACCCCGGGCTCGTGCTGCGGGTCGTGGAGGAGCAGCGCATCGACACGACGATGGTGGTGCCGGTGATGCTCTCCATGCTCGAGCAGCACCCGTCGTTCGACTGGGCCCGTCTGCGCGGCCTGCGGCAGCTCGTCTACGGCGCCGCACCGGTCAACCCGACGTTGCTCCAGCGGTGGCTCGACGCCCTGCCCGACACCGACTTCTTCCAGGGTTACGGCATGACCGAGGCGGCGTCGGTGCTCACCATGCTCGGCCCGGCCGACCACCGCGCCGGCAGGCTCGACGGTGCCGGCACGCCGGTGTTCGGGGTGGAGCTGCGCATCACCGACTCTCTCGGCAATCCCATGGGCAGGGGCGAGGCGGGCGAGGTGTGCGCGCGGGGCGGCAACCTCATGCGCGAGTACTGGCGCAAGCCGGACGAGACGGCCGAGGTCCTGCGCGACGGCTGGTACCACACCGGCGACGTCGGCTACCTGGACGAGTCCGGGTCGTTGCACCTCACCGACCGCGTCAAGGACATGATCGTCACCGGCGGCGAGAACGTCTACTCCACCGAGGTCGAGAACGTGCTCGCCACCCATCCGGCCGTCGACCAGGTGGCCGTCATCGGCATCCCGAGCGAACGGTGGGGAGAGGCGGTGCACGCAGTGGTGGTGCTGCACGAGGGCATGAAGGC
>DASRBM010000284.1:0-4665 GCA_035653635.1 Acidimicrobiales bacterium
GGTTCGGCCGTTCCGAACCAGCGCCCCGGCGGTACCCTGAGACCGATGAGCTTCGGGCCGACCGCACTGCGGGGCTTTCCCGTCACCGGGACCGGTGGGCGGGTGGAGTACCGGCTGGCCCGCAACGCCGTGGTGAGCGAATTCAAGAAGGGCCGGCTGTCGCGCCTCGACGTCTGTGACGCCCACCCCGAGCTCATGCGGGCGGCCCGCAACATCGGCACTCCGCTCGAGGAGGACTGCCCGATCTGCGCCGAGGTCCCCCTGGTGCAGGTCACCTACGTCTTCGGCCCCCATCTCCCCACTCAGGGCAGCTGCCCATCGAGTGCCAAGGAGCTGGCCCGCCTGTGCCGCCGCCGGGACGAGGTCGCCTGCTACGTGGTTGAGGTGTGCCCGGCCTGTAGCTGGAACCACCTGGTCCGCATGTATCCGGCCGGCGGACGGCACCGGACGCGGGCCCGGGCCACGACCCGCCAGGGCTGAATCCGGCTGGCCGCGATCGGCGGCCGCGCGCAGACTCACAGGCCGACCACAGGGCGCGGCGATACATCTGTGCGGCCATTCGCCGTCCGTCACCGACACGTGGTCCGGATCGCACGCGGGTGTGCGGCCGACCACCACCGTCGGGAACGATGGTGCACCATGAAGACCCGTCGACCGATCACGGGCGCGACCACGACAAGGGGACGAGATCAATGAGCGCAGTGCAGCCCGGCGGGAACAAGGGGCGGCCCGGCTCGCAGCGACCCGGTGGCGGGCGTGCGGGCGCCACGCCCGGGCAGCGGCAAGGAGCGGGGAATCGCGGACCGCAGCAGAAGACCCGCCCCGGCGGCGGCGGCGGAGGGCGCGGCACACCCGGGGGAGGGCGTGGCACGCCGGTGACCGCGGCGCCGCCGCGGCGCTTCTCGCCCGCCGCCATCGGGTTCGGGGCCGTCGCCCTCGTGGTGATCGTCGTCGTGGCCCTGGTGGTGGTGAAGGTGACGGGGGGATCGAGCGGCAACAGCTCGGCCAACAGCAATCCGGCGAGCTTCCGTTCGAATGCCACCACGCAGGTGGTCGACCAGGTCACCAACGTGCTGCAGCCCGAGGCGGCCACCGTCGGCGTCCCGTCGGGCCTGAACGCCCCGAGCGTGTCGAAGAACCAGCCGCCGCTCGTGTCCAACGGCAAGCCCGAGGTGCTGTTCATCGGGGCCGAGTTCTGCCCCTACTGCGCGGCCGAGCGGTGGGCTGTCGTCATGGCGCTGTCGCGCTTCGGCAACTTCTCCGACCTCAAGTTCATGACGTCGTCGGCCTTCGATACCGACCCGTCCACGGCCACCTTCTCGTTCTACAAGTCGACGTACACGAGCAACCTGGTC
The DNA here is from genome assembly GCA_035653635.1 of Acidimicrobiales bacterium. Taxonomy (GTDB): domain Bacteria; phylum Actinomycetota; class Acidimicrobiia; order Acidimicrobiales; family UBA8190; genus DASRBM01. The sequence continues at coordinate 1,356 of DASRBM010000284.1, forward strand.
GACTTCGTGGCCGTTGAGCACGAGACGACCGACACCACCGCACTCGGGACCCGCAAGGTGCTCGAGCCGCTCACGTCGGCGGAGAAGTCGCTGTGGGACAAGTACTCGAGCCAGTTCGGGGTGACCGAGGGCTACCCCTTCCTCGACATCGGCAACAAGGTGTTCGTGCTCGGCCCCACCTACAACCCGGCCGTCCTGTCGGGACTCGACCAGGCCGCCATCGCGGCCAAGCTGTCGAACCCGAGCGACCCGGTCACCCAGGCCATCGTGGGCACGGCCAACTACATCACCGCGGCGCTGTGCTCCGTGACCAACAACGCGTCGCTCCCGAACGCCCAGGGCGCCAGCTGGTGCACGGCGGGCGGCACCACGGCAGCGGCGAAGGCGCTCGGCATCAGCTGATCCCATGACCGACGCGGGGCAGGGCGGGGGCGCCGACGCGCCCGAGGGCGAGGAGGACCTCGACGCGCCCGTGGCGGCGCGACGCCGGTGGCCCTTCGCTGTCGCCGCGCTGGTCCTCGCGGCCGGCCTCGGCGTGGGTCTCGGGCTCGGGCTGTCGGGCGGGTCGACCCCGCCTGCCGGGCCCGAGGGCGTGCCGCTGCTCCGCGTGCCGGATCTCGCCCCGGCCGACAGCACGGCGTCGGGCCAGCCGGTCGACGGCATCACCTGCCGCACCAGCAAGGACCAGACGGTGAAGTATCACATCCACGTGTACGTGGCCGTCTACGTGAACGGCAACCAGGTGCGCCTGCCCGCCGGGGCCGGCATCCCCCCGCCGCGCACGAACGAGCACTTCGCCACGGGGCTGTTCGAGGACAACGGCTTCGACGGCTGCCTCTACTGGCTGCACGTGCACACGACCGACGACGTGGTCCACGTGGAGTCCCCCTACAAGCACACCTTCACCCTCGGTCAGTTCTTCGACGTCTGGGGTCAGCCGCTCGGCCGCAACCAGGTCGGCCCCGCCAAGGGCCGGGTGACCGCCTACGAGAACGGCACGATGTTCACCGGTGATCCCCGCGACATCCCGCTGCTCCCCCATGCGGTGATCCAGCTCGACGTCGGGAGCCCGGTGGTCCCCTTCCAGCCCGTGCAGTTCACCGTGAGCGGGTTGTGCGGTTCCGGCACCGAGGGCTGCGCGGCCTGAGCACCGCTCGGGCCCGGTCGTCATGGAACAGAGCCCGTCGCGCTGGGTGCGGTGGACGGCCCTCGTGGCCTCGGTCGCCGGCTTCGGCATCGCCCTGTACCTGACCGTCGACCATTTCAGCGGCACGCCGCCGGTCTGCAGCGCCAGTGGGATCGTCGACTGCGCCAAGGTGACGACGAGCGGCGAGTCGTACCTCTTCCACGTACCGGTGGCGCTGCTCGGGCTCCTCTTCTTCACGGTGTTGACGGTGGTGAACGCCCCGCCGCTTTGGGGGGAGCGGGCGCCGTGGTGGCTGGTCTATGTCCGCCTGGCCCTCGTCGTGGGCGGCATGGTCGACGTGCTGTGGCTGCTCTACTCGGAGCTGTTCACCATCAAGGCCATCTGCCTGTGGTGCACCGGCGTCCACGCGCTCACCTTCGTGCTCTTCGTGCTCGTGGTCGCCACCTATCCGGCCATGGCCGAGCAGACGCGCCTCCGACGCGGCTGACGGCATCGCCCACACACCGTGTCGACCGGTCGTCCGACCGGGTCGCCGTGCCGGGGTGTCCCGGGTAGGGCCGTAGCCTTTCGCCGTGCGCACGCAGCGCTGGCTCGGGGCCCTGGCCGAGCGCGACTTCCGCCTCTACTTCGTGGGACAGTCGACCTCGGCCGTCGGCACCGGCATGCTGCCCGTGGCCCTCTCCTTCGCCGTGCTCGACCGCAGCGGTTCCGCCGGTCAGGTCGGACTCGTCCTCGGCGCCGAGACGCTGCCCCTCGTGCTCCTGCTCCTCGTGGCCGGCGTCGTCGCCGATCGCACCAACCGGCGCGCTGTCATGGTCGGCGCCGACCTGCTGCGAGCGTCGTCGCAGTCCGCCCTGGCGCTCTGGCTCCTTCTCGGCCGCCCACCGCTGTGGGGGTTCCTCGTGGCGGAGGCGCTCGTGGGCACGGGGACGGCCTTCTTCACCCCGGCCATGACCGGCCTCATCCCCCACGTCGCCCGGCCCGAGCACCTGCAACAGGCGAACGCCTTGAACAGCCTGTCGCGCTGGTCAGGTGCCCTCGTTGGCCCGGCGCTCGCCGGCCTGCTCGTGGCGGGGCCCGGCGCGGGATGGGCCGTCGCCGTCGATGCCGCCAGCTACCTGGTGAGCGCCATGTGCCTGCTGCGGCTGGGCGGTGACTGGACCCGCGGCGCGGCGGGCGAGACGTTCCTCGCCCAGTTGCGCGACGGCTGGCACGCCTTCCGGCAGCGCACGTGGCTGTGGGTGGTCGTCACCCAGTTCTCGTTCTACGGGCTCCCCGCCTTCTACGTGTTCGGCGCCGTGGTGGCCAAGCGCTCCCTCGGTGGCGCCATCGCCTGGGGCGCCGTGCTGGCGGCCCAGGGGGCGGGGTCGGTGGTGGCGGCGGTGGTGATGCTGCGCGTGCAGCCCCGGCGCCCACTGCTCGTCGGCGAGCTCGTCATGTTCGCCTGGGCCGCACTGCTCGCCGCGCTGGCAGTGCGTGCACCCGTCGCGGTGGTGGCGGTCTGCGCCTTCGCCGCCGGCGCCGCGTTCGGTGTGTTCGGCCCCCTGTGGGACACCACCATGCAGCGCGAGCTCCCCGACGAGGTGTTGTCGCGGGCGAGCGCCTACGACTGGTTCGGGTCCTTCGCGCTGCTGCCGGTCGGCTACGGCGTCGTCGGGTTCATGGCGCGCGGCCTCGGGATCGACGGCGCGCTGTGGCTCGGCGCGATCTATCTGGCCCTCACCACGGCGGGGGTGTTGCTGCTCCCGAGCGTGACGGGCCTGCAGGCCCGCCTGCAACCGCCCGACACGGTGACCGTCAGGCCGGCGTCCTCTTCCGGGTGATCGGATCCGGGTCGGGGCCGGGCACGCCGGCATTGCCCGACGGCGGTGGGTAGGCCTGGCCGAGGTCCTCGGTGCCGAGCAGCGAGTTGAGCAGTGCCTGTTCGGCCACGTCGGGATAGAGCAGCGACGTCGCCGGCAGTGCCGGCACGGCCGGCTGCGGGGTCGTGAGGTTCGGCAGGGCAGCGGTCATGTCACCGGTGACCGAGATGCGCCACGGCGACACGTGCAGCTGCGACGCCACCGTCCCCGACGGCAGGAACGCGGCCTCGATGAGCCGGAGGACCGAGGTGTGGTCGAAGGTGTCGGAGCACACCCATCCGCCGGCGCTGAAGGGCGAGAT
>DASRBM010000285.1:0-10460 GCA_035653635.1 Acidimicrobiales bacterium
CTCGCAGTACCAGGAGAGCCGTCTGCGGCACTTCCACGACACCTACGAGCAGTACCTGGCCGGCGGGTGACGAGCACCCTCGTGCGCGCCGAGCGGCCGGCCGATCCGGCCGAGGTGCTCGACACCACCGTATGGAGCATCCTCGAGGCCGCCGCCACGGTGGCGCCCACGGCCACGGCACTGGTGGACGGCGAGCACCGGGGCCTGCGTCGCACCTACGCAGAGCTGCTCGCCGACGCGCAGACGGTCGCCGGTGCCCTGGCCGCAACCTTCGACCCCGGTGAGCGGGTGGCCGTGATCGGCCCGAGCGTGCCCGAGTCGCTCGTCCTGAGCTACGCCCTGGCCGGGGCCGGCCTCGTGCTCGTCCCCGTCAATCCCGCCTTCCGCGCCGGCGAGCTCGCCCACGTGCTCGGCCAGTCGGGCTGTGCCGGTGCGTTCACGACCGGCCCATGGCGGGGACACGACGTGGGGGCCACCGTGGGATCCCTCGCCGCCGAGCTGCCGGCGCTGCGGACCGTCGTGCCGCTGGCCGAGCTCGCCTCGTGGGCCGCGTCGCAGCGCCCGGCCCACACCGGCGGTCGGCGGCCCGCCCCCGACGACGTGGCCCAGATCGTCTACACCTCGGGCACGACCGGTGCGCCAAAGGGCGCCGAGCTCACCCACCGGGGCATGACGAACGCGGCGCGCCTGGCCGCCGAGCGCTTCGGCATGCGGGCGGGCGACGTGTACGTGCAGTCCATGCCGATGTTCCACGTGGGGGGCCAGGTCGTGTCGTTCCAGCTGTGCCAGCAGCGGGCGACGGCGGTGCTGGTGCCGAGCTTCGAGCCCGGACTCGTGCTCGAACTGCTCCACGAGGAACGGGCCACGCTCACCTGCGGCGTGCCCACGATGTACCTGTCGCTCATGGAGCACGAGGACTTCACCCGACGGGACCTGCGGAGCCTGCGCACCGTGAGCTCGGGCGGCGCGGTGGTGCCGGTCGAGATGGTGCGGGCCATCGAGGACGCGCTGCGCGTGCAGTTCGTCATCTGCTTCGGGCAGACCGAGGCGTGCGGTTTCATCTCCCAGACGCATCTCGACGACCCCGACGAGGACAAGGCCGCCACTCTGGGACCGCCCCTGCCGGCGGTGGCGGCGCGGGTGGTGGGGGACGACGGTGCCGTGGTGGCGGTGGGCGAGCCCGGCGAGCTGCAGGTCCGGGCACCCAACGTCATGCGCGGCTACCACGACCTCCCCGAGGAGACGGCAGAGGCCGTCACCGCCGAGGGATGGCTGCGCACCGGCGACGTGGTCCACATGGACGGCCGCGGCGTGCTCACCATGCGGGGCCGGCGCAAGGACATGATCGTGCGCGGCGGCGAGAACCTCTTCCCGGCCGAGATCGAAGCGGTCCTCGTCGCCCATCCCGCCGTGGCCCAGGCGGCGGTGATCGGTGTGCCCGACCGGCACTGGGGCGAGGTCCCCGTGGCCGTGGTGCGCCCGGCACCGGGCGCCGTCGTCGACCCCGCCGCCCTCGAGGCCTTCGCCCGCGAGCGCCTGGCCTCGTTCAAGGTGCCCAGGCGCATCGACGTGGTCGACGAGCTCCCCGTCACCGCCTCGGGCAAGGTGCAGAAGTTCGTCCTGCGCGACCGCTACATCTGACCGGCGTCGTCGCCCGAGCCGCGCGCGCCGTCGCCGGCGTCCTCGAGGAGCCGCAGCAGCGCGAGCTCGGCGAAGTCGTACGGCAGCCCGTCGTCGGGGAGCCGCCCGGCCTTCGCCGCCGACAGGTGCGCGCACGACGCGACGAGGGCCATGTGGGTGAAGGCCTGCGGCGTGTTGCCGAGGTGCTCGCCCGTCACCGGATCGACCTCCTCGGCGTAGATGCCGACGTCGTTGGCCAGGGCGAGCAGGTCGAGGAGCATCTCCTCCGCCCGCGCCAGTTGCCCGGCGTGGACGAGGACGTCGACGAGCCAGAAGCTGCACAGCAGGAACGCCCCCTCCCCGCCGCGCAGGCCGTCGGCCGACCGGTAGCGGTGCAGCAGGCCCTTCGGGCCGGCCAGCTGCGCGCACACGGCGTCGACCGTGGCCGCCACCCGGGGGTCGTCGGCGGCGACGAGACCGAAGGCGGGCAGGAGCAGGGTCGCGGCGTCGGCGTCGGTCGTGCCGGTCGCCTGCGGGAACCACGGATCGGCCGCCGCGAGCACGTAGTCGCGCACCGCGTCGCGCTCGGTCTCCCACAGCGGCGACGCCGGTTTGCCGAGGAGCGCCGCGAGCTACACGGCGCGGTGGAGGGCGAGCCAGCAGCTCGCCTTCGAGTGGAGGAAATGGCGGGGTTCGTCGCGGACCTCCCAGATGCCCTGGTCCGGCTGGCGCCAACGGTCGCAGCACACGTCGGCCAGCCCGGCCAGGAAGGCCCAGTTGTCGTCGGTCATCTCGCCGCCGGCGCGGGCGAACAGGTAGCCGGCCTCGAGCAGCTGGCCGAAGCTGTCGAGCTGCAACTGCTTCACCGCCCCGTTGCCGATGCGCACGGGCCGACTCTGGCGGTGCCCGGCCAGATGGTCGAGCTCCACCTCGGGGAGCATCCGCTCGCCCTCCACCCGGTACATGATCTGCAGGTCCTGGGGCCGTCCCGCGCCGGAGCGCTCGAGCCAGCCCTTGAACGCCTCGGCCTCGCCCCGCAGGCCCAGGATGAACAGGCTCGTCAAGGTGAGCGTGGCGTCGCGGATCCAGGTGTAGCGGTAGTCCCAATTTCGTTCGCCGCCGATCTCCTCGGGCAGGCCGGTGGTGGCCGCCGCGACCAGCGCGCCGGTGGGGGCGTAGGTGAGGGCCTTCAGCACGAGCGCCGAGCGGCGCACGGTGTCGGCGTACTCCCCCTCGTAGCGGCACTGGGCCACCCAGTCGCGCCAGAACCCGACGGTGTCGTCGAGCGCCTGGTTCCACCGGCGCACGTCCGGCTCGGGGAGCGGCGTCCGGGCGGCGTCGCTGTGGGCGGGGCACCAGGTCGCCTCCACCCAGGTGGAGTCGCCCTCCTCCAGGGTCCAGTCGGCGGCCAGGATGTCACCGCGGCGCAAGGTGTGCGCGTCCCAGCGATCGAGCGGGTGCGAGGCCCGGACCCGGAGCGCGCCGGCACCCCCCACGAAGTCGGCGGTGTAGGCGCTCGGCATGCGCAGACGCGGGACGACGAGCCCGTACTCGAAACGCGGGGTGATGCGCACCTGGGCGACGACCCTCCCGCGCAGACAGCGGGCCCGGCGCAGGACGCTGTGGGTCGTCGTGACCTCGGCCGGGCGGACCGGGTCGAAGGGACCCACCGGCATGCAGTCGGTCACCTCGAGCTCGCCGTCGGGCGTGGAGAAGACGGTCACGAGGACGTTCGTGTCCCCGAGGTAACGGCGCTCGACGGCCGGCGGGGGCTGGCCGCCCATGCGCACCGCGAAGTTGCCGCCGTGCTCGGCGTCGAGCAGGTGGCAGAAGACGGCCGGGGAGTCGGGCCGCGGGAAGCACAGCCAGTCGATGGACCCGTCGCGCCCCACGAGGGCGCTCGAGTGACAATCGCCGATCAGCGCGTAGTCGCGGATCGTGTTGCGCGGACGGGGCGCCACCGCCGAGCACCGTAGCGCGCCCAGGTCGTACGATTCGCCCCGTGCCCAGCCCTGCCTTCGAACCGGGTCGCCTCGGCCCGGTCACCCTCCGCAACCGCATCATCAAGGCCGCCACCTTCGAGGGGCGCTCACCCAAGCAGGAGGTGACCGACGAGCTCGTCGACTTCCACCGCGCCTTCGCCCGCGGGGGCGTGGGCATGTCGACGGTGGCGTACTGCGCCGTGTCGGTACAGGGGAGCACGGACGGCCGCAACGTGATCCTGCGGCCCGAGGCCGTGCCCGGGTTGCGCAAGCTGACCGACGCCATCCACGAGGAGGGGGCGGCCGCCTCCGCCCAGATCGGGCACGCCGGGCCGGTCGCCAACCCCATGGCCACCCGCATGCCGGCGCTCGGGCCGACGCGCATCTTCTCGCCGCTCACCATGCGCCGGACGAAGGCGCTCGACGACGCCGACATCGCCCGTATCACCGACGAGTTCGCCGACGGGGCCCGCCTGGCAAAGGAATCGGGCTTCGACGCGGTGGAGATCCATCTCGGCCACAACTACCTGCTGAGCGCGTTCCTGAGCCCGAAGCTCAACACCCGCACCGACAAGTGGGGTGGGAGCGTGGAAGGGAGGTCACGCTTCCCGCGACAGGTCGTCCGAGCCGTGCGCGAGGCGGTCGGCGGTGACGTGGCGGTCACGGCCAAGCTCAACATGGCCGACGGCGTGCGGGGCGGACTGTGGCTCGACGAGAGCGTGGAGATCGCCACCCTCCTCGAAGGCGACGGCGCCCTCGACGCGCTGGAGCTCACCGGCGGCAGCTCGCTCGCCAACCCCATGTACCTGTTCCGCGGCGAGTCGCCGGTGGAGGAGCTCGCCGCCACCATGCCCCGCTTCATGCGGGCCGGCTTCCGCCTGGTGGCGCCGCGCATGATGCCGGCGTACCCGTTCGAGGAGGCGTTCTTCCTCCCCTACGCCCGCCAGTTCCGGGCCGCGCTCGACATGCCGCTCATCCTCCTCGGGGGCGTCACCCGGCTCGACACGATCGAGCAGGCCCTGGCCGAGGGCTTCTCCTTCGTGGCCATGGCGAGGGCCCTGCTGCGTGAGCCCGATCTGGTCCAGCGCATGCAGCAGGACAGCACGACCGAGTCGCTGTGCGTGCACTGCAACAAGTGCATGCCGACGATCTACCGGGGAACCCGCTGCGTGCTCGTGCCGTGAGCGACAACCCGGTGACGGCCGTGCCGGCGGCCGGGTCGGATGAGGCACGCGACCACTTCGGCGCCTCGTTCGCCTTCGAGACCGACTGCTGGGACGTGCACGAGGCGCTGGCCCGGAGCGATCCCGGGTTCGTCCTCCTCGACGTGCGCGGCCCCGAGCTCTTCGCATCGGGTCACGTGCCCGGCGCCCACAACCTGCCGCACCGCAAGATCACCGAGCGCACGCTGGCGGCGTTCCCGTCGGACAGCCTGTTCGTCGTCTACTGCGCCGGCCCGCACTGCAACGGTGCCGACCGCGCCGCGCTGCGGCTCGCCACCCTCGGTCGTCCGGTGAAGAAGATGCTCGGCGGGATCGAGGGCTGGAAGGACGAGGGCTTCGACCTCGCCACCGGCTCATAGGGAACGACCGCTCGTGGCCGCCGTCGAGGCGCCTTCGGTGCGCGCTCCGGGCGACGACGCCGCACCGTCTGCCTCCGGCCCGCCCCCGAAGCGGCGGCCGCGGGTGGTGGAGGCGGCGACCTTCCTCGTCTACCTGGCGGTGCTCGGTGCCGGTATCGCGCACCACGAGCCCTGGGCCGACGAGGTCCAGTCGTGGCTGCTGGCGAAGGGTCTGTCGCCGGTCGGCCTGCTCGGCCACCAGCTGCGCTTCGAGGGAAGTCCCGGTCTGTGGCAGCTGCTGCTTCTGCCCTTCGCCCACGCCCATCTACCCCTGCTCACGTTGAGCGTGGTGGGCGCCGTCGTCACGGCCTCGGGTGTGGCCCTGCTCGTGTTCTGGTCGCCGCTGCCGCTCGTGCTCCGCCTGCTGCTGCCGTTCACCTACTACCTGCTCTACCAGTACGCGGTGCTGGCGCGGTCGTACAACCTGATGGTGCCGCTGCTGTGCGCGCTGGCCATGACGTACCGGCGCCGGCTCGATCGGCCCCTGCGCTACACGGTGCTGCTGTGCCTGCTGTCGGGTGTCACCGTGCAGACCATGGTCGTCGCCGGCAGCCTCTTCGTGGTGCTGCTCGTGCAGGGCTGGCGCGCCGCGGACGGCCCGGCTGCCTTCGTCCGCCGTTTCGGGAGCTCGGCGGCCCTCTTCTTCGTGGTGGAGCTCGGTCTCGTTGCCGTGCTGTGGCCCTCGCCCGACAACTCCTACGGCGTCTCGTCCTCGCTCGTGCCGAGCCTCCCCACCTTCGTCCGCCATTTCCTGTCGCTGGCCGGTCACGCGTACGTCGGGTCGGTGTGGCTCGACTGCCTCGTCCTCGCCGCGCTGGCGTGGTGGGCATGGCGCCGGCGGGTGCTCGCCGCCGTCGCCGTCCCGACGGCGGCCGCCCTCGCCTTCAGCGCGACGGGGCTCCACACCCTGTGGTTCGACGGGATCACGACGCTGCTTCTCGTGTTCGGCCTGTGGGTGGGATTCGACGCCCCCGAGGACGAACGACGAGCGAGGACGGTGCCGGCACCGTGGGCGAACATCGCGCTGATCTCCCTCGTCGCTCTCACCGCTGTCGTGCAGATGGGGTGGTCCGGGCTCGCCCTCGACTGGGACGCCACCAACGCCTACGGCCCGGGCGCGGCGGCGGCCGCCTTCCTCTCGCGCCATGGCCTCGACCGCTATCCGGTCGCCACCACCGGGGACTACTGGTCGATCGACCTTGAGCCGTACCTGCGCAGCGGGCGATTCTCGAACCTCGGCTCCGGCGGCGCCTACTTCGCATGGTCCCGGCGGTCGACGGTCGACACGGCCCCGATCCTCGATCGCCGCGTGCCGCTCGTCGTGGCCAGCGTGTGGGGGGCGGGACCGGGCATGGCGGCGGCGCCACCGGCACCGCCGGGTTACCGCACGGTGGCCGAGTTCCCCGGCCGCATCTTCTGGCAGACCGAGGTGGACGAGCACGAGGATCTCGTCGTCTACCTCCGCGACGACCTCCCCGCCTGACGAACGTCCCGGCCGGCGCATCGGTCGGTCATGATTGCGCCATGGGCGACCTGGCGGCGGACACGGCGGTGGAGGAGCTCGGTGACGGACGATTCCGCGCCGTGCTCCGCCAGGACTGGGAGATCTGGGGACCCATGGGCGGATATGTGGCGGCCTGCGCGCTGCGGGCCGCCGGGGCGGTGAGCCCCCATCCCTTCCCGGCCGCCTTCTCGTGTCACTACCTCGGCGTCGGGCGCTTCGAGCCCGTCGACATCGCCGTGGAGACCCGCCGTGCCGGCCGTGCCGCCACGGCGCTCCGGGTGAGCATGAGCCAGGAGGGCCGCCCCGTCCTCGACGCCATGGTCTGGAGCACCGGTGACGGCGAGGGACTCGAGCACGACGAGACGAGCCCACCGGCGGTGCCCGGCCCCGACGCGCTGGCGAGCATGGAAGAGCTCATGCCCGACCGGCCCCGGCCGTTCCGGTTCTGGGAGAACTTCGATGCGAAGCCGATCGACTTCGAGCCCGTCTGGCCGCCGGAAGGCCCCCGTCCGTCCTCGTGGCTCGAGTGGTTGCGGTTCCTCCCGACCGCGACCTTCGACGACCCCTGGGTCGACGCGGCCCGGTCGGTGATCCTCGTCGACCTGCCGAGCTGGCCCTCCGCACACCGGCCCCACGCGTGGACGAATCCACCGTTCACGGCGCCGAGCCTCGATCTGAACGTCGCCTTCCACCAGCCGGCGCACGACGAGCCGTGGCTGCTGTGCGACGGCGCCTGAGAACGGTCACCGGCCGAGGACGATCGCGGCCAGGCGTTCCATCGATGCCAGCCAGGAGTCGACATCGGTCCGCCACGGAGCGGCCACCACGTACTGGATCCCGGCCGCCGTGAAGGCGTCGTATTCGGCCTCGATCCTGCGCGGGTCCATGCCCGCCGGGTCCCATCCGGTGCGCAGCGAGATGACGAACGTCGACGGGTCGGGGTGATCGGCCCGCAGGCGGGCCACCGGCGCCACCACCGTGTCGGGATCGAGCCCGATGAGCTGGAACCCGCTCCCGTGGCGCCGCGCCCGGCGGTAGGCGGCCTCGCTCGACCCGCCGATCCAGATCTCGATCGGATGGGCGGGCTTCGGGAGCACCCGGATGTCGGTGAAGTCGTAGTGGCTGCCGTGCAACGACGTGGGATCCGTGGTCCAACAGGCGCGCAGGATGTCGAGGATCTCGTCGGTGCGCCGGCCCCGCGTACGGAAGTCCTGTCCGAGTGCGGTGAACTCGGCCTCGCTCCACCCGACCCCGACGGTCAGGCGCAGGCGTCCCTTCGCCAGCGCGTCGAGCGAGGCGGTGGCGTTGGCGAGCCACAACGGGTGGTACTGGGAGGCGACGAGGACGCTCGTCCCGAGCCCGATGCGGTCGGTCGCGGCTGCGGCCCAGGTGAGGGTGAGCAGCGGGTCGAACAGATACGGCGAGGGATAGTCCTGGGCCGCGGGCTGCACGATGTGGTCGCTCACCCATACGTCGGCGAAGCCGAGCTCCTCGGCCCGGCGCGCGGCGCGGGAGATGGCGTCGGGACCGGCGGCGCGGCCGTACTGGGGGAGGTGGATGCCGATCTGCACGTCGCCAGTCTGGCGCGCCGGGGCCGGAGGCCTCAGCGCTGCGCGGCGGCGACGGCTTCGCCCACCATGGTGATGAGGACGTCGGGTGGGACCGGCTTCTGCACGTAGGCGAAGATCTTCTGGCGGTGGTCGATCACCTGCGCGTTGTAGCTGTGGCCGGTGGCGAGGACGACCGGCGGCGGGGCATCGAGCTGGGCGAGCAGGGTGAGACCGTCGAGCACCGGCATGCGTACGTCGAGGACCATGGCCATGACCGGGAACTCGGCCAGCATCTGCAGCGCCGCCGAGCCGTCGGGTGCCTCGATCGTCTCGAAGCCGGCCACGCGCAGGATCTCGGCGAACGACATCCGGACGTCGTCGTCGTCGTCGACCACGAGCACGAGAGGGCGTCCTCCGCCGTCGGCCATGGCGTAGACGGCGCCGGCGTAGTCACGCCACAGCAGCCGCGACCTGAGCATCTCCTGGCGCGCCCTGCGGCGGGCCCGCCGGGCGCGGTCCTGCTGCCAGCGGCTGTCCACCCGGGCGGCGCGGGCGCGGAGGTCGAGCGGTTCGCGGGGCGCCGGTGCGTCGTGTCCGGGCGACGACGAGGACATCGGCCCCGTGCCGCCCGGCACACCCTGGCGATCTGGGTCCATGTCGCTCCGCCTTCCGACCACCCCAGACGGATCAGGTGGTCCGCGAGGAGAACGTTACTGCGCCAACGATTTATTTTGATCAAGGGGGGTTGCACTGAGCAATCGACCGGCTCCGTCGGGGCGCTGTGGCCAGGAACCGGTTGTGGCCGGGAGCTGCCGGGGTACGCAGCGCACGACGGCCCGCAGGACGGGCCCCGGCGAGGGGAGGGGATCATGAGCTCCACGCAGGTCGACGCGGCCCTGTCGGATGCGCCCGTGCGCGAGGGCTATCCGGATCACCGCCGGATGGTGCGCTTCGACTGGTCCGACACTCCGTTGCACTGGGTCCCGGAGGACCCGTTCAGCACCCACATGGTCAACGTGCTCCACCTGCTGCTGCCGGCGGGGGAGCGCTGGTTCATCGGTGTGGTCACGGAGGCGGCGCCCTTCGTCACCGACCCCGAGGTGGCACGCGCCATCCAGCCCTTCGTACAGCAGGAGTCGTGGCACGCCTGGGCCCACCAGATGGTCCTCGACAAGCTCGCCGGGCAGGGCATCGACAGCGAGCCCTTCACCTCCGCGCTCGACCGCTGGTTCGCCCGGACCGGAAGTCCCAAGCCCAGCTGGCCGGCGCCGCTCCAGCGATGGTGGCTGCACCGACGGCTGGCCGACGTGGCCGCCATCGAGCACTTCACGGCAGTGCTCGGCCAGTGGGTGATCCAGAACCGCGGTCTCGACTTCGCCGGGGCCGACCCGGAGATGCTGGATCTCCTGCGGTGGCACGGCGCCGAAGAGGTGGAGCACCGCGCCCTCGTCTTCGACGTGTTCGAGGACCTGTCGGGGAGCTACCTGATTCGCAGCCTGGCCATGCTCTTCACGGCGCCGTCGCTGCTGGCGTGGTGGCTGCGGGGCGTGCGCTACCTGATGGCGAACGACCCCACGCACCCGCCCGCTCCGCGGTGGCGCGACTGGTTGCGAGCGGCGCGCCAGTACCGCGTCCCCGGTCCCTGGATGCTCATCGTGACGACGCCGCTGCGGTATCTGCGACCGAGCCACCATCCGTCGCGCGAGGCCACCAACGACCTGGCCAAGGACTACCTGGCGCAGTCCCCGGCCGCCCAGCGGGCCCGGGCGGCGGCGTCGGACGGACAGGGCTGAATCAGGCGAGCACCTGCGCGGCGAGCTCCTGGTCGCCGTCGATGATCCAGCACTCGGTCACCTTGCCGCCGGCCACGTGGTACACGGTGACCACGTCCCAGGCGTAGTGCACGCCGTCGCGCTCGGCCGTCACGGCTGAGAGCGCCACCGCGTGCACGGCGTTGGCCAGGAGGTCGTGGGGGATCACCTTGAAGGTGCCGCCGGTGCGCGCGGCGCGCTCGCGGAAGAAGGCGACAGCCTCGTCGGGCCCGCGGTAGTCCCCGGCCAGGGAGTGGCGTCCTCCCACGTGGTACACGACGTCGTCGTCCAGGTAGGTCCTCGCGGTGTCGAGGTCGCCGGCCGCGAACGCGGTGACGTAGGACCGGACCACCTCTTCGTTGGCGTGTGCCA
>DASRBM010000286.1:0-5497 GCA_035653635.1 Acidimicrobiales bacterium
CGACCCGAGCTCTCTCGTCATGACGCCTCCTTGCCGAGCAGGAGGGTGGCGCTCGCGGAGAGCATGCCGCCTGTGCCATGGGCCACGGCGATCGACGCTCCGGGCACCTGGGTCGGGCCGCACTCGCCACGCAGCTGGCGCACCGCCTCGACGATGAGGAACATGCCGCGCATGCCCGGGTGGCAGGCGGACAGCCCGCCGCCGTCGGTGTTGGTGGGCAGCCGGCCTCCGAGGGAGAGCCCCCCGTCCGCCACGAAATCGCCGCCCTCGCCCTTCTTGCAGAAGCCGAGGTCCTCGAGCGTGAGCAACACCGTGATGGTGAATGAGTCGTAGATCTGGGCCACGTCGACGTCGGCCGGCGTGAGCCGGGCCCGCTCGAAGGCGAGGCGGCCGCTCTCGACCGCCCCCGTCACGGTGAGATCGGCGTCGGCCGACAGGTTCATGTGGTGGGTGGTGGTGTGGGCCCCGCCGAGGATGTGCACCGGGGGCTTGGCCAGATCGGCGGCCCGCTCGGCCGTCGTGACGACGCACGCTCCGCCGCCGTCGGAGATCACACAGCAGTCGAGCTTGTGCAGCGGATCAGCCACGAGCCGCGACGTCACCACGTCCTCCACCGTGAGCGGGTCGCGGTACTGGGCCTGGGGGTTGTGTCCCGCGTACTCGCGCATGGAGACGGCGATGGCGGCGAGCTGCTCGGGGGTGGTGCCGTACTCGTGCATGTGCCGGCGCGCCGCCATGGCGTAGTTGCCGACGAGCGTGTTCCCCCAGAGGGCGTCGTAGATGGCCGGCCCCGGCGCGAACCCCCCTCCACCACCGCCGCCGGTGCCGAGTCGTCGCCCCATCTGCGACAGCTGGACGCTGCCGTAGGTGACGAGGACGACCTCTGCCGCTCCTGCCTCCACGGCGTACTTGGCGTGCTCGACGAGCACCTCGAACGAGGCGCCGCCGGCGTTCGTCTCGTCGTAGTAGGTCGGGTGCAGCCCCAGGTACTCGGCCACGCCCACCGCGTACATGGGGAAGAAACCGGCCGTGGCGAACCCGTCCACGTCGGCGAAGGTGAGCCCGGCATCCGCGAGCGCCCGGTCGGCGGCCTGGCCGTGCACGGCGTGCTCGGACATGTTCGGCAGGGACGGGTAGTCCGACGTCGCCACCCCGGCGATCACGGCCTGGCGCCCGCCCGGCGTCATCGTCCTTCTCCGTTGCCGAGTGCCCGCGGCCGGAAGCGCGGCAGCGCCAGCTCGGGGCTCATATCCTCCCAGACGACCTCCACGGCCATCCTCACCTCCACATCCTCGGGATCGATGTCGACGATGTTCGACACCATGCGCTGGCCGCCGGCACCGTCGGGTTCCACGGCGGCGACGACGTAGGGCACGGTGTCGGCCAGTGCCGGCAGGAAGGCCTGACGCACCACGGTGAACGTGTACACGGTGCCGGTGCCCGGCAGCTCCTGCCAGCGCCAGTCGAGCGAGCGGCACGATGGGCACACCGGCCCGGGCGGATGACGTGTCGTCCCGCAGGCGATGCAGCGCTGGACGACGAGCCGGTGCTCGGCGCAGGCCTCCCACCAGCCGGCCGTCTCGGCGTTGGCTGCCGGGGACGGCATGGCGTCGGGGAAGAAGCGGTCGCCCACCGCGCTCACCGCCGTCCCAGCACGAGCGCGCTTGTGGGCACGCCCGCCGCGCTGGTGACGAGGCACGTCTCCGCGCCGGCAACCTGGCAGGTCGACTGGCCCCGCAGCTGGCGCACGCCCTCGACCACATGGTTGAGACCGTGGATGTAGGCCTCGGACAGGCTGCCGCCGTGGGTGTTCATGGGCAGCGCCCCGTCCGGCCAGGCGAGCGCGCCCGATGCCGCGAACGGCCCGCCGTCGCCCTTGTCGCAGAAGCCGAAGTCCTCCAGGCTCATGAGCACCAGCCCGGTGAAGTGGTCGTAGATCTGGGCCACGTCGACGTCGGCCGGGCCGATGCCGGACCGGCCCCACAGGCGCGCCGCCACCTGGCGGGCGCCGGCACTCGCATAGTCGTCGTCGGGCATCGACACATTGGAGTACTGCCCGTGGCCGAAGCCACGCAGCGTTCCCTGGGCCCCGGCCAGGATCTCGATGGCCGTCGCGTCGAGATCGGCCGCCCGCTCGGCCGTCGTCACCACCACGGCGCAGGCGCCGTCGCTCTCGAGGCAGCAGTCGAACAGCCGGAACGGGTCCGACACCGGCCGCGAGGCCAGGTAGTCGTCCATCGTCATGGGCCGGTCTCCCATGACGGCGCGGGGGTTGCGGTTGGCATGGGTCCGGGTGGTGACGGCCACCGCCCCCATCTGCTCGGCGGTGGTGCCGTAGCGGTGCATGTGGCGGCGGGTGACCATGGCGTAGGCGATGGGCGGCCCGAACATGCCGAAGGGCATGGTGAAGGCGACGTGCGCCTCGAGCAGGCTCTTGGCCCGGCGGATGCCCGGCGGCCGCGGCGCGTTGGCCGGCGGCGGGGCGTTGCCGGGGCCCCGGCCGAAGCGGCGGAACTGGCCCTGGCACAGCGAGCGGTAGACGACGACCACGTCCGCCTGCCCGGTCTCCACCGCGGTGGCCGCGTTCGACACCGCCGCGCAGGCCCCACCGCCACCGGGCAGCCACGACATGGTGGCGTAGCGCAGCTCGTCGATGCCGAGATCGGCGGCCATGAAGGTCGCCGCGTTGCGGTCCTCGGCGAACGACGCCAGGCCGTCGACGTCGCCGACGGCGATGCCGGCATCGTCCAGTGCGGCCAGCACCGCCTCCACGGCGAGCTGGTACTCGGTCACCTCGGCGATGCCGCCCCACTTGGCGTAGCGGGTCTCGCCGATACCGGCGATGACCGGCGTGCGGCCCCGGGCGGCGGTGCTCATCGGGTCGGGTCGGCCAGCGACACGCCCCACTCGGCTGCCACCTCGGCGGTGTGCTCGCCGAGCAGCGGCGGGCGCCGGGTCATGCGCCAGGGGGATCCGTGGGCCACGAACGGTGCGCCGGGATAGGTGACCGTGCGGCCGAGCTCGGGGTGGTCGAGGGCGACGAAGTGGCCGCGGGCGCGCAGGTGCTCGTCGTCGGCCACCTCCTCGGGCGCCCGGATCACGCCCCACGGCAGGCCGGCGCTCTGGCCGAGGCGGTAGAGGGTCTCGCCGTCGTGCTTGGCGGCCAGGCGCTTCATCGCCCGCCACACCTCTGCGTAGTTGCGGGCCCGGTGGGCCGGGTCGGCGAAGGCGGGGTCCGACAGGGGGCCGGCCACGTCTTCCTTCTCGAGCATGGCCAGCGTGTTGGCGAAGACGTGGGGCCCGAGGAAGTCGGGGTTGAGGGCGGCCACGTCGCGGCCGTCGGCGGCGGTCAGCGTCGGGTGCGGCGCGCGGCGGTGGATCTGTCCCGAACAGAGATAGGTCATGAGATGCCACTCGGTCATGGAAGCCGAGCATTCGTGCACCGACACGTCGACGAACTGTCCGGTCCCGCCCCCGTCGCGCCAGAAGAGGGCGGCCATGACGGCGATCGCCGCGTAGGTGGACGCCGTGCGCCAGGCCTGGTCGCCGTAGCAGGCGAGCGGCGGGGTGTCGTAGCCGCCGTCGGCGACGGGCCCATACCCGCAGGCCGCCATCGACCCGCCGAGCGCCATGAGGACGAGGTCGTCCGCCTCGTAGTCGGCCCAGGGCCCGCTCTGCCCGAAAGGCGTGACGGCGCACGCCACCAGTCCGGGGTGGGCCCCGAGCAGCGAGTCGGCGTCGAGACCGCGTCGCCGCGCCTCCGACGCCCGCAGCGTGTGGACGAAGACGTCCGCCGCGGCCACGAGGGGGCGCAGGGCCTCGTCGTCGTCGACAACGACCGACCGCTTGCCCACGTTGTCCGCCCAGAAGGCGAGGCTGCGATCGGGTCCGGGCTCGTCGTCGACGAACGGCTCGAGGGTGCGCGAGGGGGCGCCCTCGGGCGGTTCCACCTTCACCACGTCCGCCCCCAACCCTGCGAGCAGGCGTCCGCAGTACTCGGCCGACTCGTCCACCAGCTCGACGACGCGCACGCCGTCGAGCGGTGCCGGTGCGGCCGTCATCGCAGCACCTCTTCTGCGCGCAGCCGTGCGATGTCGTCGTCGGACAGCGCCAGGAGGTCGCGCAGCACGGCGTCGGTGTCCTCGCCGAGCAGGGGAGGGGCCCGGTGCAGCAGACCGCCGGTGTGGGCCGCCGTGGCCGACAGGTGGACGGGCAGTCCTTCGAGGGGCAGCGCCGGCACCTCGGCGTTGGCCATCGTCGTGTAGTGGCCGCGCGCCTGGAGCTGGGGGTCGCGCTCGAGCCGGTCAGCCGCGTCCTGCACCGCTCCGGCCGGCACACCTGCCGCCTGCAGCCGCTCCATCAGCTCGTAGCGGTCGAACTGCACCGTGTACTGCTCGAGCAGCGCGTCGAGCTCGTCGGCGTGGGCACGGCGTTCGGCGAAGGTGGCGAAGCGGGGCTCGGCCGCCCACGGGGGCGAACCCATGACCTCCACCAACCGCCGCCAGTGGTCCTCGGTCCGGCACGACACGACGACCCAGCGGTCCTCGCCGGCGGCCCGGTACGCGCCACCCGGTGCGCTCGTGGGGCGCCGGTTGCCGGGCGGGAATCCGGGACGGCGGCTCGGGCGCCCGTTCACCAAGGCGTCGAGCAGGAGCGCCCCGGTGAGGGCGGTGGCCGGCTCGAGCTGCGACACGTCGAGGTGCTGGCCCTCGCCGGTACGGGCCCGGTGCGACAGTCCGGCCAGGACGGCGACCGCCCCGAGGTACCCGCCCACATGGTCGAGATAGGAGAAGGACCAGCCCGCCGGCGGGCGGTCGGGCAGCCCGACGAGGAAGGTCAGCCCCGTGAGCGCCTGGGCCGTCGGGCCCATGGTGACGTGCCGGGTGTCGGGCCCGGAGTGCCCGAAGCCGCACATCGACACGTAGACGACGTCGGCCTTGACCGCCTTCTGTTCCTCGTAGCCGAGGCCCCACCGCTCGAGGGTGCCGGCGGCGAAGCTCTCGGTGACGACGTCGGACACGGCGAGCAGGTCCTTGAGCAGGGACAGACCCTTCGGGTGGCGGGCGTCGACGGTGATCGACCGCTTGCCGCCGGTGTTGTACTTGTAGAAGATGCCGCCGCGGTTCGGGCTGGCGGCACCCGTCGCGTTGGCCAGGGTGGCGTTGCCGAAGGCCTCGCCCCGCTCGCCGGTCTCGGGGACGTAGGGCGGCATGACCCGGATGGGATCGGGCCGGGTGGTGCTCTCCACCCGGATGACATCGGCCCCCAGGCATCCGCAGATCAGGGTGGCCTGGGCCCCGAAACCGAGCCGGGTGAAGTCGAGGATCCGGACGCCTTCGAGGGCCATGGGCACGGCGCGCACGATAGTTTGTTCTCCGACACGCGTGTCAGGGTTCTGGGGATCGGCGCCCCCGGGGGAGGCGGCGATGCTGATCGACGACATGGTCCTGGTGAGCGTGGACGACCACGTCGTCGAGCCGCCCGACATGTTCGAGGG
>DASRBM010000287.1:0-4880 GCA_035653635.1 Acidimicrobiales bacterium
TCGGCCGGATCGACGTCGAGCGCGATCGAGAAGTCGACGCCGAAGCCGGCGCAGCTCTCGGGCAGCCCCGCGATCGGCCGCATGGCATGCGCCCGGAGGCCGAACCGCCGGCCATCGACCTCGAGGGGGGCGAAGGGCCCGCGCCACGAGCCCACCGTGGTGATCCCCCGGTCGACCGCAGCGGACACCGGCCACTGCGACAGCACCACCGGAGGCAGTGTCGGCGTCCACGAGATCCCGGTGTCCGGCACGGCACAACCGGGACGGCCGAGATTGGTGCCGAAGGTGGCGTACACGTCGTGACGACCGAAGGCGTCGTGCAAACCTTGGGCCGCCCACCACTGGGGGAAGCCCGGATCGATGTCGAGGAACAGCCGCCTGGCCGGCGCGGCAAGGAGATCGGGCGCCTGGAGATAGCCCATGACGTCGATGAGGAGGTCCGCCCCCGAAGCCCAGGCGCCGAGTCGTCCGCGCTCCATGCCGAGACTGTGGTGCCCGCCGTCGACGAGCACGGCCCACCGGTCGCCCAGGCCCGCCCACTCCATCACCGACGCGACGTGGGCCGCCTCCACCGACTCGGACGGCGCGCACGGGCGTCCGGCGCCGTCGTGGCACATGCCGGGTTCGAGGCGGTCGACGAAGCAGACGTCGCAGCCGAGCTCCTGCAGGCCGAGCAGGTACTCGAGGAAGAGCCAGGCGTGTCCGCCGCGGTCCGGGCGTTGCCCGAGCGCGCCGGCGACCATCACCCTCATGCGGCGCGCACCTCGTAGCCGAAGGCGGCGAGGGTGGCGTCCATCTCGGCTTCGCACACCGCGAGCAGCTCCGGCGCGAGGTCGCGGCGCCAGCGGCCGATCGACTGCTCGGGCCCGGCGCTGGTGCGGTGATCGGCGAAGCCGGCCATGGCGCCGTCGGCCCGGCCGAGGATGCCGTCCACCGTGGCGCCGTCGTGGTCGAGCTCGAGGTAGGCGAGCATCCGGCGCAGCGCGCTCCTCGGATGGCGTACGAGGTCCTCGTAGCGCACCAGCAGTCCGGACGAGCCCCGGGCCTCCCAGTGGTCGCGCAGCACCGCGATGTCGCGGGCCAGCTGGCGCACGAACTCCACGTCGTCCCGGGCCTTGTCACGGCCGAACGACTGGTTCCCCCGCTTGGCGTTGAAGGCGAGCATGGAGCACACCACGTCGCGGATGTCGCGCACGAGGAAGATCTCCCGCGCCGCGGGATAGAGCTCCCGCATGAGCGACGGCAGGTGGTCGGGCAGGAACTTCTCGGCGAAGTACCCGTGCGGGTGCTGCTCCTGGCGACGGGCGAGCTCCCCGTAGAAGCCGTCGATGCTCTCGACGCAGAAACGGGCCAGGCGCTCCACCTGCGTTCCGCCGAGGTAGTGCGCCAGGTCGGGTGACTCGCGCACCATCGGGCCGTAGAAGGGGTTGCTCCCCACCCGGCCTTCGTCATGGGCGAAGGTGTCGGGCGACCCGGAGGCGTCGTAGTCGGCCGGCCCGGCGAGGACGTGGAGCTGGTGGGCCCAGTAGCGTCCGACCATGAGCTCGTAGGGATAGGAGCGGTAGGCCACCACCGACGGGTGCTCGGCCAGGAGCCGCATGCACCAGGTGGTGCCCATCCGTCCGAGGCTCGTGACCATGAGTGGTTGGAAGGCGGCCGCCGCGCCGTGGGGGAGCGCCCGACGGTCGACGACGATCTCGCCGAGCGGCGCGCCGTCGCCGTCTTCGAGCGCGGCCCGGACCTCCACGGTGCAGCGCGGCGGCATGCCGAGCAGTCCGAGGCCGGTGGTGAAGCCACAGGGGACCGTCGCCACGGCGGGATGGCGTTCGGCCACGTCGGGGCGCACGACGTCGACCGGCGAGCGCTTCACCACCCGTCCGTCCACCCACAGCTCGACCGAGCGCACCGGGGCCTTTGCGCCGATGACCCACCCCGCCACCGACAGCGAGTACTCGTCGAACTCGTCAGCGGTGCGCGGCGCGTCGAGGCCGTGGGCCACGATGCCCCGGCCGGCGGGCACGAATCGGACCTCCGCGACGGCGAGACGGGTGCTCACGCCCGCGCCTTGCCCACGAGCACACGGATCTCGATGGCCGGGGCGTCGTCGGCACCCACGACGGTGACGACCGGTCCCGAGGTGCCGGTCGCCGCCCGCACGTCGACGGGCATCGCCGTGAGCTGCCGGTCGTCGTGCGTCGGCTCCCCGGCCGGGGTGGCAGCGGCTTGGTCGGCAGGGGCTCCGTGGGCAGCCGCCGAGCGCAGGCGGTAGAGCGCGAACGCTTCGTGACGGGCCACGAGCTCGTGCGCCTGGTCGAGGTGAGCGGCCAGCTCCGTGTAGTACTCGAGCCACCACCCGCTCGTGGCCGGCACCAGGAGATGGGTGGCGCCGCGCCGTTGTACCTCGGAAAGCTGGCGGACGGCGTCGGCGCCGTCGGCCGGGTGGTACCCGGCGTAGGTCCCGTCGTCGGTCTGGGGGAAGTGCCAGCCGGCGCGCCCTCCGAGCGCGAGCAGGCCGTCGTCGCCCCGGCTCACGACGGCCACCACCGCACCGTCGTCCAGGTGCCCAGGCACCTCGCGCGAGACCGCTGCCCGTACCTGCTGGGCAAGGCGCACCCGATCGGGCAGGGCCCCGGGCGCGCCCACGGCGGGGGCGCCGGCAGCGGCCCGGCGGCGTGCCTCCACGACGGCCAGGCGCCGGGCCATCACCTTCGCCACCGCCTCGACCGAGAACTCCTCGGTCATGCGTCGCCGGGCGGCCCCGGCGCGTGCGGCCGCGAGCTTCGGCTCCTCCACCACGGTGCGCATGAGGGCGGCCGCGTGCTCGACCGACGGCTCGGCCCAGATCTCGCCTGCCCGGTAGGGCCCGACGTCGGCGGTGAGCCGGGTCAGCTCGTAGGCGACCGGGAAGCTGTTCGACACGTCCATGAAGTCGGTGTTGCCCGACCACCCGGTGGCGATGACCGGCTTACCGGCGGCCATGGCCTCGGCGATCGTCAGGCCGATGCCCTCGGAGCGGTGCAGCGACACATAGGTGTCGCACGCGGCGACGAGGTCCGACACGCGCTGGTAGGGGACGTACTCCTCGATGAGATCCACCTGCAGCCCCTCGGCGGCTCGGCGGAGGCGGGCCATGCCGGCGGCGTCGGTGGCGCCGTTCACGCACTTGATGACCAGCCGCACGTGGTCGTCGGGGCCGAAGGCGCGGCGGAAGGCCTCGATCACCGCCAGGGGGTTCTTGCGTTCGAAGTAGCTGTGGAAGTCGAAGATGAACAGGAAGACGTGCTCACCCCGCTCCGCCCCGAGCGAGCGCCGTCCCCGGCGCCGGTCGCCGGTCCGGGCGCTCAGCACGGGCGGCATGCGCACCACGGGGACGGGCGACACGGCCGACAGGGCGTGGACGATCATGGAACTGCCGGCCCAGATCTCGTCGTAGTGGCCGAAGCGGTCGTGCCACTCGGCGGGGAACTCGGGGAGCTCCCAATTCCAGACCCCGATGTTGTAGCGCCCTTCGAAGAAGCCCTCGTCGTGCTCCATGACGACGAAGTGCTGGTCGGCGTTGACGCACACGAGGTTGACCGGATGGGGATGCTCGTCGTGGAACTCGGTGACGGTCGGGTCCTCCGAGCGGTTGACCGACAGCGACGACACATCCTTGAGCGCCACCTCCATGCCGGCGGCGTCGAGCGCACCGATGTAGCCACGGGTGAGGCTTCCGAGGCCGCTCTCGTTGCGGATGTAGCCGCACACGTTGACGCCGGCAGGCAGTGCCGCCGTGGGGGACACGGCGGCACTGCCGTGTTGCCGGCGCACCCGGTGGGCGTCGGGCTCGGTGAGCGCGGGGTCGTAGCCCATCTCGCGCACACCCTGGGTCGACGCCCATTCGAGGTAGCGGGCCCGATCGGCCCCCGCCAGGTCCGGAAAGGCGGCGGCGACGTCGCGCCGGGCCCGGTACAGCGCCTGCAGGAAGGGACTGAGACCGTCCTCCGCCTCGGGCCGGGTGGCCCAGGCGAGGAAGCAGGAGTCGTCGTCGGTGGCGAAGGGGTCGCCGAACACGGCGCGCTCGGCCGGGTCGAGGCTCAGGTACAGCTTGCGCAGGACGGGGTCGAGCTTCACGCCGTTGTGGAAGCGCTCGAGGCCGTAGCTCCAGGCCCTCGCCGTCTCGTAGCCGGAGGCCACTTGCTGCTCGGCGTAGCGGGCGAGCAGGTCGTGGAGCGGCGATCCCTCCACCACCTCGTGCCGGCTCTGGTGCTTCGAGAGGTTGGTGGGCCGGCGTGGGTCGAAGCCGCTGAAGTGGAAGAACGTGAGCGGTGCGCCGTTCACGGTGAAGCCGCGTCCGCGCCGGCGCAGCTCCCGGCTGTGGAGGTTCCAGTAGGCGACGTTGTAGGTGTCGTCGCGCAGCAGGTGCGTCGACGGGAAGAGCGTCGGGACCAGGTCGATCCAGCGCTGGTCGACCATGAGCCCCTGAGCCGGATCGGCCCGGCACAGGTCCCGGAGGCGCTCGGCCCACCAGTCGAGCAGCGCCCGCGACTGGGGCCCGTCGGCGAGGGCCAGGAAGCCGAGGTTGTAGGCACCGGCGATGAGGATGTCCTGCTCGCTCGGCGCCAGCCCGTCGTCGGGGATGGGCCCCGACAGGTGCGGGGTGAGGACGATCTCGTGGTCCTCGAGGGCCCGGGCCACCTCGGTGAGTGGACGAACGACCCAGATGTCGGGGTCGATGTAGAGCACACGCCTCTCGCCGAACTTGCGCATGAGCACCGACAGCAGCGTCGGCTTCACCGCGGTGGACAGCTCGGTGACGTCGTACTTGAAGCACATCTCGTACACGTACGGCAGGCCGAGGTCCTCCACCCCGAGCACGCGCACCCCGTCGACACCGACGT
>DASRBM010000288.1:0-3865 GCA_035653635.1 Acidimicrobiales bacterium
TCTTCCTCGGCCTGGCGGGACCGCTCGCGCAGAAGATCGAGCTCCTCGCTGAGGGCGAGCCGTCGTTCCTCGTCGGACTCGGCCGTCGGAACCACCTCCCTCGGGCTCGGCATGAGCCGCATCTCGGACCATACACCGGGGCTCACGCCAAGTGGCGCGGCCGCGCGCCTGGCCAGCGGGGGTTTCCGCGCCGCGCGACGGTCCCGTCGGCTGTCGGGAGGCGACCCCCGGAGCCGGTAGGCTCATTGGTTGACATGCCGATCAGGACGTCGTTACCGTCCGTGGCGTCGTTCCCCCAGTCACGAGAGGCGAGCACCAGCTGATGAAGGTCTGGATCGACCAGGATCTGTGCACCGGAGACGGTCTCTGCGAGGAGATCGCACCGGCCGTCTTCACCCTGCTCGACGACGGGCTCGCCTACGTCAAGGAGGGCGACCAGGTGAAGAACGACCCCGGTGGCTCCGCCGGCATGGCGCTCGTGCCCGAGGACCTCGAGGACGCCGTCACCGAGGCGGCTGAGGAGTGTCCCGGGGAGTGCATCTTCATCGAACAGGGCTGACGTCCGCGGCACCGGGCGGTGCCGGTGGACGATCCGGTCGGTGCACCCTCCTACGCCGAGCGCAGGGTAGGGCCGGCGGACCCTCAGCCGTCGAGGAGGAGGCGCCCGGTGGTGAGGAACCCGGTGTGCGCCACCATCCGGTGGTCGGGCCGGACCGAGCGGGCCTCCACGTGCCAGGTGCGGCGCAGGAGCTCCGACGTCTCCGCCAGTCCGAACCCGTGCCGGGCCATGGCGGCACGCAGCTCGGCCACCTGGGTGATCGACGGCAGGTACGCGAGGATGATCCCTCCCCCGCGCAGCGCATTGGCCGCGTGCGGCAGGACCTGCCACGGCTCGGGGAGGTCGAGCACGACCCGGTCGAGCTCGTGCTCGTCGATCCCCTCGTAGACGTCGCGGATCTCGACCCGGTAGGGCGCGTCCTCCCCGACGTAGGCGCGCACGTTGGCGAGCGCCCGTTCGGCGAAGTCCGGCCGCAACTCGTAGCCGGTCACCTCGGCGCCGGCCCGCAACATGGCCATGGACAACGCCCCCGAACCGACCCCCGCCTCGAGCACGCGGACACCGGGGCCGATGTCGGCCGCCAGCAAGATGGCGCCGAGATCCTTCGGGTAGATGACCTGGGCCCCGCGCGGCATCTTGAGCACGACCTCGGCCAGGGTCGGTCGGAGCACCATGAAGCGGCGCCCGGTCGTGGCGGCCACGGCCGAGCCCTCGGTGGCGCCGATGACGTCGTCGTGGGCGACGATCCCGGCGTGGGTGTGGAAGCTGGCACCCGGTACGAGCGTCACCAGGTACCTGCGCTCCTTCGGGTCGACCAGGAGGACCCGCTCGCCGGCCCGGAGGGTGGCCCGCGACGTGCCGTCGGCGCTCACTCGGGAGCGACGGTGGTCACGGTCAGCGACTCACCGGGGGCCACCTCGCCCCGCCAGACGACGGCGTCGCGGTCGCGCAGGGTGCGGCGCACGAGCCAGGCGGCGGCGGCCACGGCGAGCCAGACCGGCTCCCCTCCCCGCCCGCGGCGCCAGGCCCGCGTGGTGAGCCAGCCGAGGATGCCGTCCACGGCTCAGAGCCGGCGGATCTCGACGACGGCGGAGCGGGCCTTGCCCCGGCGCCGGCCGAGCAGATAAGCGACGAGCGCAACCACGAGCAGGCCGGCGACGGCGCCCGACACCACGACGGGCTTGGCCGACTCCACCTTGTCGTCCACCTCGCCGGCGAGCGAGCGCAGCTTCTGCTCGATGTCGTCGCGGGTGATGCGGCTGCCGTTCATTCCCGCCGTCTTCGGGGCGGACGCGGACTTGGCCATCAGGTCCTCTCCTTTCGGCGGGCGGCCTGGCCCTTGCCGATACGCCATCCGGCCAGGGCCGCCACCACGACGGCGGCCGCCGCCGTGGCCAGGTAGGGCATCCAGGAACGGGTGCCGGCGAAGGTGGTGCCGGTCTCCGTCTGCAGGGCCCGGAGCCCCGCGAGCAGGAGCACGCTCAGCCCGAGGGCCAGGAACACGGAGCCGACGATCCCGAAGACGACGAAGCGGCCGACGCCCTTCAGCGGACCGAGCGTCTCCTGCTTGGCGTACTGGACGACGAGCTCCAGGACCTCGTTTCCGGTGCCGGGGATCCCCGACTTGCCGCTGGCGCGGTCAGCCACTGCTCTCCTTCGCCTGTGGTCGGGCGGCCTCCTGTGGTCGGGTGGCGCCCTCCTCGACCCGGTCGCCCGGGTCCCGGGGGGTCAGGATATAGGTGGAGCTCGACCGGGCCACGGAGCGGCCCTCGTCGTCGACCACCTCGGCCTCCACGAAGGCGACCCGGCTCCCGCCCGACACGACCTCGGCGGTGCAGGTGAGGAACCCGCCCGGCCGGACCTTGGCGAGGAAGCTGACCTTGATCTCGGCGTTGGCGGCGAACACCTTGCGACCCTGCACGAAGGTCACGGCGGCGGCACCCATGGCGCTGTCGCACATGGCGGCGAGGAAGCCGCCCTGGACCAGCCCGGCGGGATTGGCGAAGCGCTCGTCGGCCGGCATGCGCCACACCGTGCGCCCGGGCTCCGACTTGTCGATGCACACCATGCCGAGGGTGAGGTCGCAGTTGGGCGGCACCTGCATGGCGGACGGCGGCACCTCTCGACGGTACCCCGCCCGCGAGGGCCCCGAGCAGGGGCGACGGTAGGGTCGCGGCCGTGCCCTTCGCCGCCGCCATGAGCGAGCACCCGGTCACCGCCCACGCGGTGGGCGAGGTCGCCGGCGAAGTGCTCGAGCGCCTGGGCGAGCGGCCCGATCTCGCACTGCTCTTCGTGACGCCGCCCCATGCGGGCGCCCTCGAGGACGCGGCCGGCGTGGTGGACGCCGTGCTCCATCCCCTCGTGCTCGCCGGCTGCGCGGCCGAGTCGGTGGCCGGGCCGCACCGCGAGGTGGAGCAGACCGCGGCGGTGACGCTGTTCGCGGCGCGCACCGGGCCCCTGCTCGGACTCGACCTGCAGGTGATCCCCGCTCCCGACGGCGCGTCGGGTCGGCTGAGCGGCTGGCCGGAGGACCTCGCCTTCGAGCCGCAGGCGCTCGTCCTGCTGGCCGATCCCTACAGCTTCCCGGCGGAAGGCGTGCTCGAGTGGATCGACGAGCGCCACCCCGGGCTCCCCGTCATCGGAGGCATGGCCTCCGCCGGTCGCGGCCCCGGCGGCAACCGGCTCGTGCACGGCACCCGCGTCGGCACGTCGGGGGGCGTCGGCGTGCTGCTCGGCCCGGGCGTCGACATCGACGTGGTCGTGTCCCAGGGCTGCAGGCCCTTCGGCCATCCGCTCGTGGTGACGAAGGCCGAGGGCAACGTGATCCACGAGCTCGCTGGCAAGCCGGCACTCGAGCGGCTCCTCGCCCAGGCCCATGAATCGTTGAGCGAACGCGAGGTCGAGTTGCTCGAGCGCGGCGGTCTGCACGTCGGGCGCGTCGTCGACGAGCACCGTGAGCAGTTCGGGCGCGGCGACTTCCTCGTGCGCAACGTGCTCGGCGCCGACCGGCGCACGGGGGCCATCGCCGTGGGCGACGTGGTCGAGGTCGGCACGACCGTGCAGTTCCATCTGCGCGACGCCGACTCGGCCGACGAGGACCTGCACGAGCTCCTCGTCGGACGCAGCGCCGACGCCGCGCTCCTCTTCACCTGCAACGGGCGCGGCACGCGGCTGTTCGACGCGCCGGACCACGACGTGGGGGTGCTCACCGACCGGCTGGGTCTGCTTCCACTGGCCGGGTTCTTCGCCGCCGGCGAGCTCGGCCCCGTGGGCGAACACAACTTCCTCCACGGATTCACCGCCTCG
>DASRBM010000289.1:0-3018 GCA_035653635.1 Acidimicrobiales bacterium
GGAGCATGACCGCTGCGTACACGCCGAGGGCGACCCAGTTCTGGGACTGGCCGACGTCGAGCGTGCCATAGGGCGGGATGAACAACACGTCGTAGACGAGGAACCCGGCGGCGACGGCGACGACTCCGGCGACGAATCCCCCCACGACCACGCCGGCCACGACCGGCACCACCAGGACGAGGGCGCTCGTGGCCACGCTCATGTGGCCCCGCACCGGCACCATCACCGCGGCCAGTCCGGCCGTGGTGGCGAATGCCACACCCACGCCGATGAGCGCCCGCCGAACGGTCAACGGCACCTGGTCACCGTGTGCAGCCGGACCACAGCACGCAACTGGGTCGCACCCTCCTGTCGCCGGTCGGGGACGCGACGTCGCGGCGGCCGGCTCCGGAGCCAGCCTACCGAAAGGAAACTGATGAAGATGGTGCCGTGGCCGACGACGAGGAGCCGGTGATGGTGGACGACCCCGGTCACGCGCCCGACGGACGGCCGCTCATCCGCCACGCCGACGAGGAGGCCGTCGCGGACGACACCGTCGGACCCACAGGGCGCTTCCGCATCTACATGGGTGCGGCCGCCGGCGTGGGCAAGACCTTCGCCATGCTCGACGAGGGGTGGCGGCGGCACCGCCGAGGTGCGGACGTCGTCATCGGTTTCGTGGAGACCCATGGGCGCCCCCGCACGGCAGAGCTCATCCGGGACCTCGAGGTCGTCCCCCGCAAGGTGGTCGAGTACCGGGGCGGCACCTTCGAGGAGATGGACCTCGACGCCGTGCTCGCCCGCCACCCGGAGGTCGCCCTCGTCGACGAGCTGGCCCACACCAACGTGCCCGGATCGGGCCGGCACGACAAGCGCTGGCAGGACGTGATCGAACTGCTCGACGCCGGCATCGCGGTGATCACCACGGTGAACGTCCAGCACCTCGAGAGCATCGCCGACGCGGTCGAGCACATGACCGGCGCCCGGGTGCGCGAACGGGTCCCCGACTGGGTCGTACGCAGGGCCGACCAGCTCGAGCTCATCGACTCGTCCCCCGAGCAGCTCCGCCGGCGGCTGGTCCACGGCAACATCTACCCGCCGGAGAAGGTCGAAGGGGCGCTGGCGAACTTCTTCAAGACGGAGAACCTCGTGGCGCTGCGGGAACTGGCGCTGCGCTTCGTGGCCGACGAGACGGAGGAGGAGCTCCTCGACTACCTGCGCGGGCGCGACACGGGTGCGGTGTGGGACACCCGCGAGCGCATCATGGTGGCGGTGACCGGTGCGCCGGGGACCGACAACGTCGTCCGCCGGGCGGCGCGGATCGCGGCGCGCACGAAGGGCGACTTCCTCGCCGTGCACGTGGTGTCGGCGGAGCAGGGCGGGTCGCGCTCGCTCGACGACCTGCACAAGCTGGCCGACGACCTCGGGGCCGAGTGGCACCAGATCAACCGCGACGACCCGGCCCGTGCCCTCGTGGACTTCGCCGAGGAGCACCAGGTGACCCAGATCGTGCTCGGCGCGAGTCGCCGCAGCCGGTGGGAGGAATGGACGAAGGGCTCGGTGGTGAGCCGGGTCATCCGCTTCGCCAGCGACTCGGACGTGGACGTGCACGTCATCGCCAGGCGCAGCGCTCCACCGCCGAGCGGCCCCGACGCGGAGGACTGAGGCGCGGGTCGGACCGGGCTATCCGGCCGGCAGCGGCACGCGCCACTGCACCCTGGTGCCTCGCCCCTTGGGGCCGTCGCCGATGCTCATGGAGCCGTGGCGCGCTTCGGCCCGGGCCCGGAGGTTCGACAGCCCGCTGGAGCGGGTGCGGTCCCCGGCGCCGCGTCCGTCGTCGGTGACGTCGATGACGAGGTCGTCGCCCACCGACACCTTCACCTCGACCTGGTTCGCCTCGGCGTGGCGGGCGGTGTTGGAAAGCGCCTCGCGCACCACAGCCAGGATGTCGTGGACCATGTCCTTCGGCACCCTCGTGTCGATGGGACCGTCGAACTGGAGCCGCGGCTGGAATCCGAGCGCCGGCGCCGCCATGGACGCCACGTCGAGGATGCGCGACCGCACGCTCGTCTCCACATGCGCGGTGGCCTGGATCTCGAGGGAGAAGATGGTGCCGCGCACGTCGCGGATGGTGGCGTCGAGCTCTTCGACGCAGTCCTCGATGCGTTGCAGGGCTCGCTCGTCGCCGATGGAGTGGGCCGCCGCCTGTAGCGACATGCCCACGGCGAACAGGCGCTGGATGACGTGGTCGTGGAGGTCGCGGGCGATGCGCTCGCGGTCGGCCACGAGCGCGAACTGGGCCCGCTCGGCCTGGGCCACGGCGAACTCCATGCCGAGACCGGCCTGCTGGGCGAAGCTCTCGATGAGCCGCACGTCCTCGGGATCGAAGGCGGTGCGGCCCGGGGCCCGCGACACGACGAGGACACCGGCCGGGCCGGAGGAGCTCGTGAGCGGGGCGATCACCACCGGGCCGATGGGCACCCGCTCCAGGATCTCCGGTGGCGCCGGGGAGTCGGCGTGGAAGTTCTCGCTCACGACCACCTGGCCGGTCGTGTAGGCCGTGCCGGCGAGCGACACGGAGGCAGGGACGAGGTCGCCGATGTCGAGCATGAGATTGTCGCCCCGCCGGGCCTCGACCACGAGCGTGTCCTCGGTGTCGGGAGCGGGGAGCAGGATCATGACCCCGTCGGCGTCGAGCAGCTCGAGCACCCGGCGGGTGACGATGCCCATCCAGTGCTCGCGGCCCGACCCGGCGAACAGGGCCACGCGCACCTCGGACATCGCCGACAGCCACCGCTCGCGCCGCTGGCTGTCGGCGAGCAGGTGTCGCAGCTCGAGCTCGACCCGCTTGCGCTCGGTGATGTCGCGCATGACGGCCGAGAACCCGCTCGGCTCGCCCGACACGCTCGGGATGACCGAGATGGACTCGGCCACGTCC
The DNA here is from genome assembly GCA_035653635.1 of Acidimicrobiales bacterium. Classification (GTDB taxonomy): domain Bacteria; phylum Actinomycetota; class Acidimicrobiia; order Acidimicrobiales; family UBA8190; genus DASRBM01. The sequence continues at coordinate 2,918 of DASRBM010000289.1, forward strand.
ACCTGGTGCCCGTCGCGGTGCAGGCGCTTGGAGTCGTGGTTGGTCACCCGCATGCCGGCGCGTACGCGGGCCAGGCGCTCCTCCGTCTCCGCCCGCAACTC
>DASRBM010000290.1:0-2595 GCA_035653635.1 Acidimicrobiales bacterium
GAGTCGACCTCGGCCGGCACCGGTTCGACGGCGGTGCCGACGGCCATCCTGGCCACCGGCTCGGGCTTCCAGGACGCCATTGCTGCGAGCCCCATCGCCTTCGCCCAGGGCTTCCCGGTGCTGTTGACCGACCCGAGCACACTCTCGCCCCAGGCGCTGCAGGGCCTGCAGACGCTCGGCATCCAGCAGGTGATCGTCATGGGCGGTCCCGTGGCCGTCTCCGACGGGGTGGTCACGACGCTGCTGAACAACGGGTTCGAGGTGCTGCGGGTGGCGGGCAACGACGCCACCGACACGGCCCAGGAGCTCGCCCAGTTCGAGCTGAACGGCGGCTCGGCCGGACTGGGATGGGCATCGGCCGGCACCTTCAAGAACACGATCCTCGTGTCCCGCGGCGACTTCTACAGCGACGGCCTGGCCGGGTGCGTGATCGCCGGCTCCAACAAGCAGCCGATCCTGCTGACCGAGAACCCGTCCACGGTGGGGCAGTACCTGACGGCCTTCGCCAACGCCGTCGGTGCGCCCGGTTCGCAAATCCCGGTGCTGACCGTGAACCCGCTCGGCGGGGTGCAGGCGGTCACGCCGGCCACCTTGCTCGGGATCATGCAGGCGATATCGGCCGGGTAGGTCGCCGGTCGCCGGTGTGTGGCAGCGACAAAGCCCCAGCCTGCGGATTCCCGGCGGCGAGGGAGGCCAAGTAACCTGACACGAGAGTCAGGGAACGCCGAGCCTCAGCCGGCGAGTCCCGGCCGCACCCGGGCAGGAGGGACGACGACACATGGAGCTCGAGCTTTCGCCGGACCAGCAGGAGCTGGCCGACTCGGTCCGGAGCTTCGTCGATTCCGAATGTCCGATCTCCCTCGTGCGCCAGGTGGTCGAGGAGGGCAAGGAAGCCGACGAGTTGTGGGCGCACATGGTGGCGCTCGACTGGCCGGCGCTGGTCGTGCCGGAAGCAGCCGGCGGCATCGGGCTCGGGCCGGTGGAGCTTGCCGTGGTCGCCGAGCAGCTCGGGCGGGTGCTGGCGCCGGCACCCTTTCTCGCCGTCGCTCAGTTCGTGAGCGCCCTGCACCATGCCGGTTCAGAGGAACAGCAGGAGCGTTTCCTCGGTGCCGTCGCCCGCGGTCAGCTCGTCGGCACGGTGGCGCTCTTCGAGGCCTCGGGCCGGCTCGACTGGTCGGACGTGCAGGCGACAGCCACGCCCACGCCCGCCGGCGGGTGGAAGCTCCAAGGCGAGAAGCATGCCGTCTTCGACGCGGCGAAGGCGCAGGAGATCGTGGTGGCGGCGCGGCGGCCGGGATCGGCGGGCGCGGAGGGCGTCGGGCTCTTCGTCGTCCCCCAGGACGCGGTGGACGTGGTCGCCTTCCACAGCCTCGACGCGACCCGGCAGCTCGCCACCGTCCGGCTGGCCGGCACGACCGTGGAGGCCGACCGCTGCCTCGGCGCTCCGGGCGAGATCGGGGCTGCGCTCGAGCGCGTCGTCCTCGAGTGCACGGCCGCCCTGACCGCCGAGATGGTCGGAACCAGCCAGGCCATCTTCGACACCGTCCATGCCTACGTGCTCGAACGCGAGCAGTTCGGCGTGAAGATCGGCTCCTTCCAGTCGATGAAGCACAAGCTCGCGAACATGTTTGTCGCCCTCGAATCCGCCCGGGCGGGCGCCTACTTCGCCGCCGCCGCGCTGGCCGAGGAGCACGACCGCACCGCCCTCGCCGTGCACATGGCCAAGTCGAGCACCGACGACTGCCAGCGGCTGCTCGCCCAGGAGGGCATCCAGTGCCTCGGTGGGATCGGCTACACCTGGGAGCACGACATGCATCTCTACGTGAAGCGCCAGAAGGTCCAGGCGGCACTGTTCGGCACCGGCGACGAGCACCGCAGCGCCATCGCGGAGGCCATCGGCATGTGAGGACCGGTGCTCGGGCTGCTCGCCCGGCATCCGCACACCGAAGGAGGACAAGCCATGAGCGACGGCGCATCCAACCGACCGGCGTCCTCGGGGCCGGGGGGGTAGACACAAGGCGCTGATCACGGGCGCCTCGTCCGGTCTCGGCGTCTCCTTTGCCCGTCAGCTGGCGGCCGAAGGGTGCGAGCTCGTCCTCGTTGCCCGCACTGTCGACGCCATGGAGCGCCTGGCGGCCGAGCTGCAGGCGTCACACGGCACTGCGTGCGAGGTCATCGCCGCCGACCTGGCCGACCGCCCGCAGCTCGAGCAGGTGGCGCAGCGGGTGCGCGCCGGGGACATCGACACGGTCGTGAACAACGCGGGGTTCGGCTTCTACGGCCCTGTCACCTCCCACGACAGCGCCCAGGAAGTCGGGATGGTCGACGTCGACGTGGCTGCCGTCGTGGCGCTCAGTCATGCCGCCCTGCAGACGATGGTGGCCCGCAACGGCGGCAATCTCCTCAACGTGGCATCGGTGGCGGCCTTCGCCGCCACCCCCGACAGCGCCACCTATTCGGCGGCGAAGGGATTCGTCCTCATGTTCACCGAGGCGGTGCACGACGAAGTGGCGCCGAGCGGCGTGCACGTCACCGTGCTGTGCCCCGGCTTCACCCGGACGAACTTCCAGGCGGCGGCCGGACTCGAGGCGAAGG
>DASRBM010000291.1:0-5512 GCA_035653635.1 Acidimicrobiales bacterium
CTGCGCGCCGCCTTCGACGCGTCGGGCCGCAGCGCGGCCTGGGACCTCTGAGCGCCGGGACCGCGCCGTGGACCTGTCGCTCACCGAGGACGAGGAGCGCTTCGCCGCCGAGGTGCGCGACTGGCTGGCGGCCAACGTCGAGCCGGCCCCCGACAGCACCGAGCTCGCGGAGCAGATCGACTGGGGCCGGCGCTGGCAGCGCAAGCTGGCCGAGGCCGGGTGGGTCGGGATCAACTGGCCCGTCGAGTACGGCGGCCGCGGCGCGTCCCCGCTCCAGATGGCGATCTTCAACAGCGAGTACGCGCGCAGCGGCGCAGCCCAGCTCGTCAACCGCGTCGGCATCAACCTGGCCGGTCCGACCCTCCTCGCCCACGGCACGCCCGCGCAGTGCCGGCGGTGGCTGCCGAAGATCACCACGGCCGAGGAGATCTGGTGCCAGCTCTTCAGCGAGCCGGGTGCGGGGTCGGACCTGAGCGGCCTGTCGACCCGGGCCGACAAGGTCGACGACGGCTGGGTCGTGAGCGGGCAGAAGGTGTGGACCTCCTACGCCCAGTTCGCCACCTACGGGATCTGTCTGGCCCGCAGCGAGCCGGGTTCGACCGGGGCCCGAGGGCTGTCGCTGCTCGTCGTGCCCATGGAGAGCCGGGGCGTGGACATCCGGCCGCTCGTGCAGATCACCGGCGAGGCCGAGTTCAACGAAGTGTTCCTCGACGAGGTGTTCGTGCCCGACGACCATCTCGTCGGGCGGGCCGGCGACGGCTGGACGGTCGCCTCCACCACGCTCGCCCACGAGCGCGGCACCAACTTCCCCTTCAAGGAGGAGGTGGTGCACGAGGGATACCTGGCCCGGCTGTTCGCCGAGGCCGCGGCCAACGGCGCGATGGACGATCCGGAGATCGCCGACGGCCTCGTCGACGCCTACGTGGCGCTGACGGTGCTGCGCACCCACAACTGGCGGACGTTGTCGAAGCTCGCCAAGGGCGGCGAGCCGGGACCGGAGTCGAGCTGGGTGAAGCTGACCTGGTCGGACATGACCCAGCACCTCTCCGACACCGCGCTGGCGGTGAGCGGCGGCGCCGCCCCGTTGTGGGGCTACTGGCAGCGGCAGTGGCTGTGGAGCAAGTCGGCGAGCATCGCGGGCGGGACGTCGGAGGTGCAGCGCAACATCATCGGCGAGCGCATCCTCGGTCTTCCCCGGGAGCCGAAGCCGCGTTGAGCGGCGCACAACAAGAGATCGTGACGAGAGGAGCAGGCGGTGCCCGTCCATTACGAGCTTGGTGACGACCACGTGCTGTGGATCACCATCGACCGGCCCGAGGCCATGAACTCCATGGACATGGAGCACTTCGCCCAGCTGCGCAAGGCGTGGGACCGCTTCGACGCCGACGAGGGCGCCTGGGTCGCCATCATCACCGGCGTGGGCAACGCCTTCTGCACCGGTGCCGACCTGAAGACCTACATCCCGGAGATCACCCGGTTGCAGAAGGAGATCTCCACGAAGAAGGTCGAGGAGATCGACGGCTACCGCATCGACGACGGGGTGAAGGCGGTGCTGCGGGGGGTGAAGATCTACAAGCCGATCATCGCCGCCGTGAACGGGGCGTGTGTCGCCGGCGGCATGGAGATGCTCGGCGGGTGCGACATCCGGGTGGCGTGCCCCGAGGCCTACTTCGGCGTCATGGAGCCCAAGCGCGGGCTCTTCGCCGGTGGCGGCACCACCGTGCGGCTGCCGCGCCAGGTGCCGTTCCCGGCCGCCATGGAGTTCCTCCTGTGTGCGGACCGGGTGCCGGCCGAGCAGGCCCTCACCTTCGGCCTGCTCAACGCGGTCGTGCCCAAGGAGGAGCTGCGCGACAAGGCCCTCGAGTACGCGCACCGCATCACTGTGAACGGGCCTCTGGCGGTGCGCAAGACCAAGGAGAGCGTGCTGCGGGGCCTGGCCACCGACATGCGCGAGGCGTACAAGATCGAGTCGGCCATCGCGGCAGAGGTCTTCTCGAGCGAGGACGCCAAGGAGGGGCCGGCCGCCTTCGCCGAGAAGCGCACCCCCAACTGGAAGGGTCGGTGACCGCTTCGGGCGCGGCCGTCGGGGTCTCCCTCGAGGAGGCCGTGACCGAGCACGTCCGGCCCGGTGACGCCATCCAGGTGCTCACCGGTCACTGCCGGTGGACGGCGGCCGCCCGCGAGGTGGTCCGCCAGTTCTGGGAGCAGGATCCCGGCTTCACCCTCGTCATGCTGAGCCTGAGCTCGCTCGGCACGCTCTTCTTCCGGGGCGGACTCGTGCGCAAGGTGATCACCACCTACTCGGGCGACTCGTTCCCGACCTACACGCCCAATCCGCTGTTCCAGCAGGGATACGCCAAGGGCGTGGAGGTGGAGCACTGGTCCATCCTCACCTTCACCCAGCGCCTCGAGGCCGCGGCGCGCGGGCTCCCTGCCCTCGTCACCGGATCGCTGCAGGGCTCGTCCATGGCCGACAACGAAGCGTTCACGACGGTGGACACGCCCTTCGGCACCATCGGGCTGGTGGCCCCGCTGTTCCCCGACGTCACCCTCGTTCACGGCGCCGTGTCCGACCGGGCCGGCAACGTGGCGCTTTCCGAGCCCCTACTCGAGGGCACCTGGGGCGCATGGGCGGCGCGGCGCGGCGTGATCGCCACCGTGGAGCGCATCGTCGACGACCTGACGCAGCTCGGGCCGCGCGTGCGCATCCCGGCCCACCGGGTCCTCGCCGTGGTGGAGACGCCCTTCGGCGCCCATCCGGGCGGCCTCTACGCCCCGGGGCTGCCGGTCGAGTCCTACGGCGAGGACGTGCCCTACTGGATCCAGGCGCGCCACGACGTGCGGGCCGACGTCGACGCCTTCGCCCGGACGTGGGTGCTCGAGCCGAAGACGCACGGGGACTATCTCGCCCTGCTCGGAGAGGAGCGCCTCGAGTGGCTGCGCGGCCGGACCGATCCGCAGTCCTGGCGCGAGGACGAGGCCGCGCATCCGGTCGACGCCGGCGCGCCGGTGAGCGCCTGGGAACGCGCCGCCGCCCACGGCGCCCGCGAGGTGCGCCGGGTGGTCGACCGCCACGACGCCGATGTGGTGCTGGCCGGCGCCGGGGTGGCCAACCTCGCCGCGTGGGTGGCCGTGGAAGAGGCGCAGCGCTCGGGGGGATGGGTGCAGCTCACCGCCGAGCTCGGCATGCTCGGCTACCACCCGACACCGGCCGACCCGTACATCTTCAACCACCGCACCTTCCCGTCGACGCCGATGCTGTCCGACGCGTCCACCGTCCTCGGGATGGTCATCGGCGGCCAGGGGACGCGTGCGGTGGGCTGTCTGGGCGCGGCCCAGGTCGACCGGCACGGCAACCTGAACTCGACGCTCATCCCCGGCGGTCCCTTCCTCGTCGGATCGGGCGGGGCCAACGACGTGGCCAGCCGGGCCACCGCCTGCGTGGTGGTCGCCGTCGGCCGTCCCGACCGGCTCGTGGCCGAGGTCGGGTACGTGACGAGCCCGGGTCGCAACGTCGAGTCGGTCGTCACCGATCTCGGCGTGCTCCGACGCCGCGACGGCGTGCTGCGCATCGCCGCGGTCGCCGCCGGCGAGGGCACGGTCGACGAGCGGGTGGCCGCCTTTGCGGATGCCTGTGGCTGGGACGTGGAGGTCGCCCCCGAGGTGGAGGAGCTGGCGCCCGTGACCACCGCAGAAGTGCTGGCCCTGCGGCGCTACGACCCCGAGCGGCTGTTCCTCGCCTGAGCTGCGGGACCATCCCGTAACCTGAGCACTTCAGGAGGTGGCACGTGTACCAGTGGAGTGACGAGCATCTGGCCATCCGCGACGCGGTGCGCCGTTTCGTCGAGGACGAGATCAAGCCGAGGGTGGCGGAGCTCGAGCACGGCGACACCCCTCCCTACGACGTCATCCGGAAGTTCTACGCGACGTTCGGTCTCGACGCCATGGGGAGGGAGGCGGCCAAGCGGCTCATCGACCAGAAGCGCGCCGGCACGCCGAAGAAGCCCCGCGGGCAGGCCGACAGCCGGGCCGCGTTCACCCTCATCCCGATCGTCGAGATCTGTCACTACTGCCCGGGCATCGTCACCGCCATGGGGGTGAGCACCGGTCTCGCCGGCGGCACCATCCTGAAGCGGGGGACGCCCGAGCAGATGGAGCGCTGGGCCACCGATCTCATGACGTTCACCAAGGTGGGCGCGTGGGCCATCACCGAGCCCAACTCGGGCTCCGACGCCCTCGGCGGCATGCAGTCGACCGCCCGCCCGGACGGCGACGACTACATCCTGAACGGCAACAAGACCTTCATCACGAACGGGCCCTACGCCGACACCATCGTCTTCTACGCCAAGCTCGACGACGGCAGCGGCTCGGACCTGCGCCAGCGCAAGGTGCTCACCTTCGTGCTCGAGAAGGGCATGAAGGGGCTCGAGCAGTCGAAGCCGTTCGCCAAGATGGGGCTGCACTCCTCGCCGACGGGCGAGCTCTTCCTCTCCGACGTGCGGGTGTCGAAGGAGCACCTGCTCGGCGGCACCGAGGAGGAGGGCGACGGTGGCGGCCGCGAGAGCGCCAAGGACAACTTCGTGACCGAGCGCGCCGGGGTCGCGGCCATGTCGCTCGGCGTCATCGAGGAGTGTCTGCGGCTGTCGGTCGAGTACGCCAAGAACCGTCTGCTGTGGGAGAAGCCGATCGGGCAGTTCCAGCTCATCCAGCAGAAGCTCGCCCGGATGGAGGTGGCCCGGCTCAACGTGCAGAACCTCGTGTTCCGTCACATCGAGATGTCGGAGGCCGGCAAGACCCTGACCCTGGCCGAGGCGTCGGCCATGAAGCTGTACTCGGCGCAGGCCGCCACCGAGGTGGCCATGGAAGCCGTGCAGCTCTTCGGGGGCAACGGCTACATGTCGGAGTTCCGGGTGGAGCAGCTCGCACGCGACGCAAAGGTCTTCCAGATCTACGCGGGCACCGACGAGATCCAGACCACCCACATCGCCCGCGACCTCCTGAGCCGCTGAGGCCGGTTCGGCCCCCGATCAGCGCGCCAGGCGCCGGTCGGGCACGAACCAGGTGAGGGCCACGAGCACGTACATGCCGATGGCCAGATACGGCGTCACGAAGCTGAGCGCCACCCCGCCGCCGTACATGACGAGCGACAGCAGCCCCTTCACGTCGGACCCGATCGACTCGGCCATGGGCGAGTCCGGGTTGGCCCGGATGATGGTCCGGGTGAGGGCGTAGTAGGCGATGGCGGCCATGATGGCGACGACCCCGTAGGCGGCCGCGGGCAGCGTGTGCGTGTAGGACCGGCCTAGCCAGTCCGTGGCCACCGGGACGAGCGACAGGGCGAAGAGCAGCGCCATGTTGGCCCACATGACACCGGTGCTGATGCGCTCGGTCCGGCGCAGCAGATGGTGGTGGTTGTTCCAGTAGATCGCGATGTTGGCGAAAGAGAGCAGGTACACGAGCAGCGGGCCGACCTCGTGGCGCAGTGCGCTCAGGCTGGTGCCGTTCGGCGAGT
>DASRBM010000292.1:0-5134 GCA_035653635.1 Acidimicrobiales bacterium
CGCAGGCGCCGGGCCTTGGCGTCGTAGTGCGTCGTGCCGCCGCCGACCGTGGTCGGCAGGGTGTTGACGTCACCCACGAACTCGCGGTCGAGCGAGGAGCCCTGGGCCCGGAAGCTGCGCGGCTCGAGCAACACGTCCTGGTCCTCGAGGCCCGGCCGGGCTTCATGGGCGATCTCGTCGTTGGCCCAGTTGTTCGTCACCTGCGAGGCGGGGCCGCCGAGGCCGCTGAAGAGGCTCCGGCCCTTCTCCAAGATCACGACCTGGTACCCGGCCTTGGCGAGCAGGCGCCCGACCATGCCGCCCGACGCGCCCGATCCGACCACGACGGCGAGCGGTCCCGAATTGGCGCTCACAGCCCTCCCCCCTTGACGACGGTGAGGATGCCGGCCTGCACCATCTGGTCGATCAGGGCCACGATCTCCTCCACCGTGGCGAGGACACCGTCGCCGTAGCCCGGCGTCGACACGGGGCGGTACTCGACGTAACCGCCTTGCGGTTGTGTCGTGCCGGTGACCGGATCGGTGTAGGCGGGATAGCCGTCGTTGAAGGCCCCGAACTTGTAGATGCTGTTGCCGAGCGGCGAGGTGTCGCCGTCCCATCCGATGGAAGCCCACACCGTGCCGGGCGTCGGTTCCGCTCCCGTGCCGTTGACCCCCACGTCGGACCGCCCGGCGTACTCGGGGAGCCCGTAGGTGCCCTGATAGGTGTGCAGGGCGATGACCCCGAACAGCTGGGAGGCGGCGGCCGGGGGCACCGGATTGAGCAGCGGCGCCGGCAAGCCGGGCAGTCCGCCCGAAGAGGCGGCGCCGAGGACCGGGTTCGAGGCCAGCAGCAGCAGCGCGTCCTGCTCGACCGGACGCAGCGACGCGAACGACGCACCGAGGAAGTTCTGCTTGGCCCAGTCGTCGAAGGCGACGAGCCCCAGTTCGTACAGGCCCTCGTTGTAGGTGCCGGACCCGTCGACGTACCCGCGGAGCGCCACCGCCCCGGGGATGACTGGCGGTGTGCTCGACGCAGCGGGCGGGGTGAAGGTGCCTGCCACCTGGCTGATCCACGTAGCCGACGCCGAGAAGGGCAGGGACATGGCCGGATGCGCACCGCTGAACGGTCTGGCGCCGTAGACGCGAAGGAGCCAGGCCGTCGTCTCGGTGTCGTCGAGGGCGAGGAACACGAACGGTGCGCCGCCGGCGGTGTCGAAGTCGTCCTCGGCCGGTGCCGAGGACGGCGTGCCCGTCGACGGGTTGCCGGTGGAGAAGCGTCCGCTGTAGCGGCCGTTCAGGTAGATGGGCGGCTGCGTGACGAGATCACCGGCGCTGGTTCCCACCGGGAGTGCCTTCTGGCCGAGTGCCGGCGCGTAGCTGCCCGGACGGCTGTCGGACTGGAAGGAGGCCAGGAACAGGTCGATGAAGTTGACCGCACCCGCCTCGGTGCCACCCGGCGACACCAGCTGCCCGGTGAGGGGGTTGGTGGTGGTCGGTACGACGCGGGCGCAGATGGCCTGCGCCGTCGCCCACAGATCGTGCGCCGCCTTGTCGGTCGGCGAGACGTACTGACGGGAGAGGAAATACGGGCCGCCCGGCAACGGGGCGGCGCCGGCGGCAGCGGCCAGCCCGAGCTGGTCGAGCAGGCCCCGGGCGCTGGTGAGCGCCGGGAAGGCGGCCACCCCGCCGGTGGCGAGGGCCGCTTTCAGGAACGACCGGCGCGTCAAGGTGAAGACGTGTTTGCCGCCGGACTCGCTCACCCCACCCCTCCCCTGTCCTGCGCCCGGCCCGCCGCGTGACCCGCGGACCTCGCAGCCGGGAGGTGGTCGCAGGAGGCGGATGTTCTGGGGAGGCGCCGCCTCTCCCCAGAGCGCCCGCCTGGCCACCTGGTTCGCACCAGAGGAACGACGCTCGCCGCCTTGCCTTGCGCGCTGGCTGACGTCGGCGTCAGGGTCGGCGCCTCACCGCCACGGCGTGCCGCCCCGGCGCTGCGCTCCGTAGCATCGAGGCGTGGACGGCGACGGCGGTGGCGGCCTGCTCGTGGTGGAGCACTCCCGGCGCGGCACCACCAGACAGCTGACCGACGCAGCGGTGGACGCGGCGCGCGCTGCGGTCGAGGGATCCCTCGAGGTCGTCGTGCGCGACGCCTTCGAGGCGGGGCCCGACGACGTGCTCGGGGCCCGGGCCCTCCTCCTCGCCACCCCGGCGCGCTTCGGCTACATGTCCGGAGCGCTCAAGGACTTCTTCGAGCGGGTGTACCACCCCTGCCTCGACGCCACGCGGGGTCTTCCCTATGCGCTCATCGTGAAGGGCGACACCGACGTGGACGGCGCGGTCACGTCGGTGGAGCGGATCGTGGCCGGCCTGCAATGGAAGTTGGTGCTGCCGGTGCTGCGCGTCGTGGGCGACGTCGGGCCCGGTGATCTCGAGTCCGCCGCCGAGATCGGTGGGAGCCTCGCCGCCGGCCTGGAGGCCGGCATCTTCGGACACTGAAGGCCGCCGGAGGAGACGCGGGGCGCGTCAGACCGGGGTCGGCTCGCGCACCGGCAGCCCGGCGGCCCGGTACACGGCGTCGATCACGGCCATGTTGGCCCGGGCGTCGGCCAGTCCCGTGATGGGCGGCGTGCCCCGCTGCACGGCGTCGGCGAACGCTTCGAGCTGGAACTCGTAGGTCGGCCGGCGGCTGACCCGCTCCACGTGGCGCCCCGACGGACCGCGCACCACGAGCCGGTGGTAGAGGTTCGGCGCCATCGGGTTGAACACCCGCAGCTCCCCGCGCGACCCGCGCACCCGGAAGCCGACCCGTACGAATTGGGCCGAGAGCATCGAACAGGTCGTGGTGGCCGTGCGCCCGTCGGCGAAGCGGTAGTGCGCCCGGGTGAAGCGGTCGACGCCGGGGCTGCGCTCGCGGTACGCGGCCGACACGACCTCGGGCTCGGCGCCGGCGAGATGGCGGAGCATGTGGATGGTGTAGCAACCGGCGTCCATGAGGGCGCCGCCGGCCAGCCCGAGCTGCCAGCGGATGTCGTGGCGCGGCAGCAAGGGGAAGCACAGCCAGGTGTCGATGTGCTCGACGTCCCCGATCGCCCCCTCCCCGAGCAGCTGCAGGACCCGCAGGAACAGTGGGTGGTACCGGTAGTGGAACGCCTCCATCACGACGAGCTCGGGGGTGGCGGCCGCGGCGGCGGCGACGTCGACCGCTTCGGCCTCGTTGGCGGTGAACGGCTTCTCGCACAGGACGTGCTTGCCGGCGGCGAGGGCCCGTCTGGTCCAGTGCCCGTGCAGGCCGTTCGGGAGCGGGATGTAGACGGCGTCGAGATCGGGATCGGTGACGAGCGCCTCGTAGCCGGGCACCACCCGCTCGATGCCGTGCTTGGCGGCGAAGGCGGTCGCCCGGTCGCGGTCGCGGGCGGCCACGGCGGTCACCTCGGCCTCGGCCACGGCCCTGGCCGGGCGGACGATGGCGGCAGGCGCGATGCGTGCCGCGCCGAGGACGCCGATACGCAGCGGAGGCACGGCGGCAGGGTAGACCGAAAGAATCGCGGTCCGCGGCCGTTTTCCTCCTGTCCGGCCGGATGCGCCGGGCCCCGGACCCGAAAGGGACGGGACGGTCGAGGGGGCAACATGGGACTGGTCGTGCTCGCTGTCGCCGCAGAGCTGGTGCTCTTCGGCAGCGTCGCCGCCCTGTGCGTGCGTTCCCGTTCGGCCCGCAAGCGCGAGCTCGCCCGCTACGAGCGGGCAGCGGCCGACGCCAGGCGACTGGCCCACCGGGCCCTCATCCTCGATGCCAGCATCGCCGAGCTCTCCGAGCTCGTGATCGAGGAGTGCCTCAGAGACATGGGCATGGCATGGGTCGAGGAGGAGCCGGTCGGCGAGGACTGGCTCCCCGACGACTGGAGCACCGAGCCCATCTGAGCTCCCGTCCGGGAGCTTCCCCCCGGGCGACTGCACCTGGCTGGTCCTATGCTCGGGCGCCGTGGAGCGCCTTGGTGGACTCGATGCCATGTTCCTCTACTTCGAGACGCCGAGCATGCACATGCACGTGTGCGGGCTCCTCGTCCTCGACCCTTCGACGATGCCGGGCGGCTACAGCTTCGCCCGGATCCGCCGGATGCTCGAGGAGCGGCATCCCCTCATGCCGAGCATGAGCCGGCGACTTGTCGTGCCGCCGTTCAACCTCGGCCGTCCGTACTGGATCAAGGATCCGGACTTCGACCTCGACTACCACCTCCGGCGCATCGCCGTGCCGTCCCCCGGCGGTGACCGCGAGCTCGCCGAGGTGGGAGCCGAGATCGCCGGCCGGCCGCTCGACCGCTCCCGTCCTCTGTGGGAGATGTGGGTCATCGAGGGACTCGCCAACGGGCAGGTGGCGCTGTTCGCCAAGATGCACCACTCGACGATCGACGGCATCTCGGGTGCCAACATGATGATGTACCTGTTCGACCTGGAGGCCGAGCCCTCCACCGCTCCCGAGATCCCCGAGGAGCCGGCGGCCGAGCGCATCCCGCGCGACGTGGAGCTGTTCGGACGCGGCGCCCTCGAGACGATGGCGCGGCCGGTCGAGATGCTGCGACTGGTCCCCCGGACCGCCCTGCGGCTCGGTGGCATGCTCGTGAGCGCCGGCCGGCGCCGCGGCCAGGGCGTCGCCGCCCCCTTCACGGCCCCGCGCACGTCGTTCAACGGGGCCGTCACCCCCCACCGGTCGATCGCCTTCACCGAGGTGAAGCTCGAGGACGTGAAGACGATCAAGGACGCGGTCGGGGTGAAGGTGAACGACGTCGTCATGGCGGTCGTGAGCGGCGCGCTGCGGCGTTACCTGCAGGACCGCGGCGAGCTGCCGGACAAGTCGCTCATCTCGGCCATCCCCGTCTCCGTCCACGACGAGACGGCCGGGCACGAGGGCATGACGAAGATCTCGATCATGTTCTCGAGCCTCATGAGCGACGTGGAGGACCCGGTGGAGCGCCTGCGAGCCATCGCCGCGGCCAACGACCAGGCGAAGGAGCTCCACAAGATGGTGGGGGCCGACACGCTCATGCAGTGGGCCGAGCACGCCGCGCCCAACACGTTCTCCCTGGCGGCCCGGCTCTACTCGAGCCTCCGGCTGTCGGAGCGCCACCCGGTCGTGCACAACCTGATCATCTCGAACGTGC
>DASRBM010000293.1:0-7956 GCA_035653635.1 Acidimicrobiales bacterium
CACACCAAGGTGAACCTGGTCGAGGAGCTGAAGAAGATTCGCCGCGTGGCTGAGCGCCCGCCCGGCAACGTCACCGAGGTCCTCCTCGTGCTCGACGCCACCACCGGCCAGAACGGTCTCACCCAGGCGCAGCAGTTCCTCGATGCCGTCGGGGTGACCGGCGTGGTGCTCACGAAGCTCGACGGGTCGGCCAAGGGTGGCATCGTCGTGGCCATCGAGCGCGAGCTGGGCATCCCGGTGAAGCTCGTCGGGGTGGGCGAGGGGCCCGACGACCTCATCGCCTTCACACCGGCCGAGTTCGTCGGCGCCCTGTTCGACTGAATCCGGCCGTGACGACCGACCGGTAGCCTGGGACGCCGATGTTCGACGCGCTCTCCAGCCGCCTCGACGGCGTCCTCGGGCGGCTCCGCAGCCGGGGGCGCCTGTCCGACGCCGATCTCGACGAGACCCTGCGCGAGATCCGCACGGCCCTGCTCGAGGCCGACGTCGAGATCGCCGTCGCCCGCTCGTTCGTCGACGGAGTGCGGGCGCGGCTCGTGGGCGAGTCGCTTTCGCGGAGCCTGAGCCCCGGGCAGCAGGTCGTCAAGGCCGTCAACGACGAGCTCGTGCGCGTCCTCGGCGGCGAGACGCTCCGGCTCACCTACGCCTCTGCGCCCCCGACGGTCGTGCTGCTCGCCGGACTGCAGGGCTCGGGCAAGACGACGACCTCGGCCAAGCTGGCGCGCTGGTTCCGCCAGCAGGGCCGCAACCCCTTGCTCGTCGGTGCCGACCTGCAACGACCGGCGGCGGTGGAACAGCTGCGCATCCTCGGACAGCAGGCGGGCGTGCCCGTCTTCAGCGAGCCGACCGACCCCGTGGCCGTCGCCGCCGCCGGACTCGAGCAGGCGCGCCGGAGCGGACGCGACGTGCTCATCGTCGACACCGCCGGCCGCCTGGCCGTGGACGAGGCGCTCATGGACGAGGTCCGGCGCGTGTCGCAGGCGGTGCAGCCGCACTACACGTTCCTCGTCATCGACGCCATGACCGGACAGGACGCGGTGGGCACGGCCCAGGCCTTCCACGACACGCTCGCCCTCGACGGTGTGATCCTCACCAAGCTCGACAGCGACGCGCGCGGCGGCGCGGCACTGAGCGTCAAAGAGGTGGTAGGGCGTCCGATCGCCTTCGCCTCCACCGGCGAGCGGCTGGCCGACTTCGACCAGTTCCATCCGGACCGCATGGCCAGTCGCATCCTCGGCATGGGCGACGTGCTGAGCCTCATCGAGCAGGCCGAGCGCGAATTCGACAAGGACGTGGCCGCCCAGGGGGCGACCCGTCTCCTGCAGGGCCAGTTCACCTTGGAGGATTTCCTCTCCCAGCTGCAGCAGGTGAAGAAGCTCGGATCGCTCGGGGGCATCCTCTCCCTGCTGCCGGGCGTGCCCAAGGAGCTGAAGCAGGCGAAGGACGCCATCGACGACCGCGAGGTCGCCCGGGTGGAGGCGATCATCCGTTCGATGACCCCGGCCGAGCGGGCCGAGCCGTCCTCGATCGACGGACCCCGCCGGCTGCGCATCGCGCGGGGGAGTGGCACGACCACGCAGGACGTGAACCAACTGCTGCGCCAGTTCAAGGAGGCCCAGGCCATGATGCGGTCGCCCGGCATGCTCTCGGGCATGCTCGGCGGTGGCGGCCGGGGGGCGGCCAAACTGGCCGACGCGCTCGGCTCACTGGGTGACCTCGATCCCGGCGCCCTCGGGGTCGGGGCCCCGGGGGGTGGGCTCGGCGATCTCGACCTGGGCTCGCTGGCCGGACTCGGTGGCGGCGGCGCGCCCCGGCCGAAGGGGGCCGGAAAGAAGAAGAAGAAAGGCGGCCGGGTGACCCCGAAGGCCCCCCGGACCGGGCCCGGGGCCTGACCGGGGCACCGCGGCCCCTACCGTCCCGGACCCGCGTGCGGGGGCCCCGTTCGCTCGGGGCCCCGGAAAAGCGGCAGAATAGGCAGTCCCCCTCAGGCAGGACCCCCCGCAGGCGGGTCCGCCACGACCAGGCAAAGACAGGGAGTTCGATCGTGGCCGTGAAGCTCCGCCTCATGCGGATGGGCAAGAAGAAGCAGCCGACCTACCGGGTCGTGGCGGCCGACGGCCGCTCGCCGCGCGACGGCCGGTTCATCGAGGTGCTCGGCACCTACGCCCCCCGCGGCCGTTCCACCGCCGAGCCGGAGGCCGTGGTGGAGATCGACAACGACAAGGCCCTCAAGTGGCTGCGCCAGGGTGCCCAGGCCACGGAGCGGGTCGAGAAGCTGCTGCGTCGCAGCGGCGCCTGGGACGAGTTCACCGCGTCGAGGGCCAAGTGACCGAGGCGTTCGAAGGGGAGGGCGTCGGCAACACGGTCGAGCAGCAGTTCGACGACGACGCCGGCAACCGGGTCGAGGGCGGCACCGCCCGCGTCGTGCTCGACTACATCACGAGGTCGCTCGCCTCGGAGCCCGATTCGGTCGTGATCGAGGCCGACGATTCCAGCCGGGGCACGCGGTTCCGCATCCATGTCGCTCCGGGCGACATGGGCCGGATGATCGGCCGTCGGGGCCGGGTGGCCCAGGCCATCCGCACCCTGGTCCGGGTGGCCGGTTCCCGTGACGGGGTCGAGACCAACGTCGACTTCGTCGACGACTGAGCAGCCCGAACCGGACCCCGGCCGGCGCCACTTGCTGGTGGTGGGCCGCGTGGTGCGGCCGCACGGGCTGCGGGGCGAGGTCGTGGTGGACCTGCTCAGCAACCGCGACGAGCGGCACCGGGCCGGCGCCCGCTTCCTCACCGCCGCCGGGCCGCTCGAGGTCACCGCGGCCCGGCCCTTCCAGCACCGCTGGCTGATGGTGTTCGCGGGCGTGGAGAGCCGCGAGGCGGCCGAGGCGTTGCGCGGCGCCGAGCTGCGGGCCGAGCCACTGCACGACGACGACGCCCTGTGGGTGGACGAGCTCGTCGGGAGCGAGGTGGTGCTGGCGTCCGACGGCGCCGTGGTCGGCACGGTCGTGGCGGTCGTGGCGAACCCGGCCGCCGATCTGCTCGAGCTCGACGGGGGGCGGCTCGTGCCCGCCACCTTCGTGGTCGGGCACGGCTCCGGCCGGGTGGTGGTCGACCCGCCCGCCGGCCTGCTCGACTGAGGCCCGTCGCGCCGTGCGCATCGACGTCTTCACCATCTTCCCCGACCTCGTGGAGCAGTTCTGCTCGGCATCGCTGCTCGGGCGGGCCCGTCACAGCGGCGCCCTCGACCTCCGGGTCCACGACCTACGCTCGGCGGCCACCGACCCCCGCCGCTCGGTGGACGACACGCCCTTCGGCGGCGGCGCCGGCATGGTCCTCGCCCCGGGGCCCATCTTCGGGGCGGTGGAGCTGGTTGAGCCGCCCCGGCCGCTGCTGCTGCTCGGTCCCGGCGGACGCCGCCTCGACCAGGCCGTGGTGGAGGAGCTCGCCGCCTGCGGCACCGGTCCCTCGGGCGGGTTCTCGCTCCTGTGCGGCCGCTACGAGGGCGTCGACCAGCGGGTGGCCGACCATCTCGTCGACGGCGAGCTGTCGATCGGCGACTACGTGCTCGCCGGCGGGGAGGCGGCGGCCGTCGTCGTGGTGGAGGCGGTGACCCGGCTCCTGCCCGGCGTCATGGGCAACGAGGCCTCGGCCGGCGACGAGAGCTTCGTGGAGGGCCTGCTCGAGTACCCCCAGTACACCCGGCCCGCCGACTTCCGGGGCTGGAGCGTGCCCGAGGTCCTGCGCCAGGGCGACCACGGCCGGGTCGCCCGGTGGCGACGGGCCACGGCGCTGCGCAGGACCCTCGACCGCCGGCCCGACCTCGTCGAGCGCCGTGGCGGCCTCGGCGCCGACGAGCGGGCGCTGCTCGAGGAACACGGGCTCCTCGAGCCCGGGGACCCCGGCCACGGCGGGCGCTGACCGGGACCGGCTATCCTGGTTCGCTCCGGGGAGCGGTCGGCCCGCCGATCCCCGGGTGCATCGACCGGTGCGCCGCCTCTCCGGGCCACTCTCGATCCACCGCCGAAGGACGCGCGCCATGAACCCGACCGACATCGTCGACCGCGAGAGCCTCCGGGACGACGTCCCCGACTTCCGACCCGGTGACACCCTGAAGGTGCACGTCCGGGTGGTGGAGGGGAACCGGGAGCGTCTCCAGGTATTCCAGGGCGCGGTCATCCGCCGGCAGGGGACAGGAGCGCGGGAGACCTTCACCGTCCGCAAGGTGAGCTTCGGGGTGGGCGTGGAGCGGACATTCCCGGTCCACTCGCCGATCCTGGCCAAGATCGAGGTCGTGAGCCGGGGCGACGTCCGGCGGGCCAAGCTCTACTACCTCCGTGGCCGGGTCGGGAAGGCCGCCAAGATCAAGGAAAAGCGGCAGCCTTCCGCGGCGGCCAAGAGGTAGAGCCCAGCTTCGTAGACGCCCGATCGGCGGCGCTCGCCGACCTGATCGACACTTACCTGGCCCGCTACACCAGCCCGCACAGCTGGCGTCACAACGCGTTCTATCTGAACCATCTGTTCCGGTACACGGGCCGGCGTCACCCGGCCGAGGTGACCGACGCCGATCTCTTCGCCTGGGTCAGGGCGCGCGCGGACGGGCAGGAGCGCCCTCTCGCCAACAATTCCGTCCGCCAGCGCCTGGCTTGTGCCCGGTCGTTCTTCGGCTGGTGCCAACGCCGGGGCATCGTCGAGCGGGATCCGACTGTGGAGCTCGAAGTCCTGCGCCGGTCCTACCCCCGCACCTACGGCAAGGTTCAAGCCCCCCGGCCGGCTCGCTGGTTGACCCACGAAGAGGCGTTCGGTGCGCTCGTGGGCGCGTGTCGAGATGGTACGGCGAAGGGCCTTCGAGACGAGATCGGGATACGCCTCGGACTCGCCGGCGTCCGCTCAGCGGAGATCTGCTCGCTCACATACGGAAATGTCCGTTCCGACGCGTCGCCGCCGCGCATCGAGTGGATCGGCAAGGGCCGCCGGCCGCGCCGCATCGTCATGGGGGGCGCACTGATGGAGGCGCTGGATCGGTATCGCGCCGCCTATGAAGAGGGGATCGGACGTCATCTCAACCCTGCGGATCCCATTCTCTCTCAGGAAGTCCTCGGAGCTGGGCGTCAAGGTGGAGGGCGGCGCCTCAATTGGGGCCGACCCGTCGCGCAACGCACGTTTTACGCAATCGTCCAGACCCGCGCCCGCGAGGCCGGCCTGGGCCACGTGTCGCCACACGACCTCCGTCGCTCGGCAGCCGGCATCCTGCACTCCGCCAGGTCGTCCGACGGGGGACACCTGTTCGACTTGCTCGATATCCAGAAAGTGCTCGACCACGCCGATCCGGCCACTACTCAGCGGAGCTACATCGAGCCCATGGACACCGACATGAAGTTGCGAGCGTCGGAGGTTCTCGACTGATTCACGAAGTGAGGAACCTCATCGTCTCAGAGGTCGTCGGGTGAGCGTCCGCCTACACGTCGCGGATGGCCTACGGGAACTCGCAGGCGACCGTCACACTGGTTTGTTGGCCGGCTCGGACGTTCACCAGTCCGCCGTCGCACCCCGTCGGACCCTCGAAGTGTCCTGATGCGCCCGTCACGTGGTAGGTGCCGGGCGGTACGGCGATCCGAAAGCGTCCGTTGGCTCCGGCCGATGCGTGATAGCTGCCACTCGACCCGGCGACAGTGATCAGTCCTCGATACGGGTACGGACCTCCTGGTGCGGGCCCGCCGATGCCAACCAGAACGCCAGCAACAGCTCCTTGGGCAGAGTCGCAGCCGGCAAGCATCGGCCCGCAGAGCCCAATAGCTAGCACGACAAGGGCCATCTGCCGGGTCACGGCGCTGAGCCTACGGCACCGCCTGCAGCGGCACGTTGCGAAAGCCCTGGTGGTTAGTCAGTTACTCCCTCCAGAAGATGGTACTCGTGGAATCCCAACCCTCTGCGGGTCCGTTCCCGCTGACGGATTCCCGCCACCGACCGAAGATGGGGTCCTTCACGCAGTAGATCCAGTAGGGGTACGAGGGGTCCGTATCAACGACGATCTCGGCCCTGTCCCCGCGCACGTCGACCGACAAGATGCGTACTCGTGCCGCTGATGGCCATCCGGCGAGGGCGGCGTCCTCCGCCGATCCATAACCGCCTCCCAATGTCTCCACGAGTTCACCCTAGAAGGTCCGATCAGGTCCCTCGGTTGTCGTCCTTTGGATCGGGTGGCCGCTCGGCGGCACAGTGACCCGGTTCGGCACTACATGTCCGAGCTGCTGCCGATCTTCTTCACGACCTCATGGCGCACGAGGTCGAGATCGGGACCGAGCCCGTACAGCACTCGGGCACCAGTGCAGTCGCTCTTACGGATGATTCCCAGTAGAAGGTGTTCCGGTCCGATGTCACGGTGACCGAGGACGACGGCCTCCCTCAGGGCGAATTCCAGAACCCGTCTGACGTTCGGACTCAGCGGAGGCGAGTCTTCGACCGGAGTGGCACGACGGGGACGAAGTTCTTCAATCTTGTCCTCGAGCTGCTCGTTTGAGATGCCTAGGGCGTCCAAGACTGTTGGGGTGACACCCTCGCTCTCACGTGCGAGCCCGAGAAGAATGTGTTCCGTGCCGACGTATTCGTGATTTCTGACCGCCACTTCCTCCTGGGCGACGACAAAGACCCGGCTCGCGGCACGCTGGAACACGCCTCATCTTGGCATTTCGACCGCGACCTGAGCCCCGCGCCCTGGCAGGTCGGCTGGCCTGGCCGAACCTTCTGATTCTCCTCCCGACAGCAGGGGTAAGGCCTGCGTATGGAGCTTCGGTGGAGGCTCGAACGGGCCTGTCACTTCCATGGGCATCTATTCGTAGATGGCTGGGCGTTCAGCCCATCTGGCCCTATCCAGAAAGTCTCGGTCCGCCTCGCCAGTGGGGCCGTGTTCCCGATCGGTTACGGCTATTCGAGGCCCGAAGCCGCAGAAGCGAATGGAAGCCACACGGTCGCCTGTGGTTTCTCGGGGGACATACCGGTCGGCCACCCCGATGAGGCTAGGTGCCACGCGCTGATCTTCGACCTGGGTTCGGAGTCGTTGACGCTCACGATCGCATCGATCGTAGAAGCGGACCCGTACTTTGAGTTGTTTCGTCAATTCACGGGCCGAGTCGCACAACTCACCGACCCGGTGATCTTGGAAATTGGCTCTCGGGCGCGATCGGGAAACGTCAACACGGACTGGCTTCCTGCTGGTTCGAAGTACCTCGGGGTCGATATCGTTCCCGGTCCGAACGTGGACCTTGTGTGCGATGCGCACTCCCTCTCGACGCAGGTCGCCCATGAATCAGTGGACGCGGTGTTCTCCATCTCAACGATGGAGCACCTCGCCATGCCGTGGAAGGTCGTTCTCGAGCTCGGCAAGGTCCTGAAACGTGGTGGCCTCGCATTCTTCGCTACCCACCAGAGCTGGCCCCTGCATGACGAGCCTCATGACTACTGGCGCTTCAGCAGCCACACGTGGCCGGTCCTGCTCAACGAAGAAACGGGCTTTGCATTACTCGACGTGGCGATGGGACTCCCCGGCTCCGTGTTGCCCCACATCGCCTACGGAGCGACGGTCGCCCTCGACTACCAGCCAGCGAGCCTCGGATCGGCGGCTCTGGCGCAGAAGGTTGGGAACAGCCGACTGCGGTGGGATGCCGAGATTCCTAGCTGAACGCCAGACCGCCCGAATATGCCGAGGATCCGGCGGCGTTGGACCAGTCGCCGACCGTCCTGTATCGCCCGAGCTCACGCGACGTCTCGGCCCTCGAGCTGCCCTGGATCGGAGTTCTGGTTCGCTCCAGCGCTCCCCGTCCCGTCGCCGACCTCGAGGCTCCTGCCAGCTGGCCGGACGCGCTCGCCGTCGGCACCTTGAGTCGCGGCTGGCGGTGCAGATTGTGAACCCAGACTCGGAACCGAGCTGCCATGGTCGGCGACGAGCTGCGATTCGCCGTTC
>DASRBM010000294.1:0-3233 GCA_035653635.1 Acidimicrobiales bacterium
AGAGTCCGGCCCGCCGCCACGCCTCGGAGCAGCTCATGGCCGTCACCGCCGCGCTGCTCGGCTACGTGGAGCACGTGCTCGACGAGACGGCCACCCGGTTGCTCGGCGGACGCGGGGCGCTGGCCGAGGCATGGCGCCGCCGTCAGGTCGAGCGCGAGGGGGCGGCGCGCACGGCGGAGATGCTCTTCGGACTCGACCTCGGGCCCGCCCAGGTCGAGTTGGGCGTCGACTTCGTGCGCGGGGTGCTCGAGCGGGCTGGCGAGGACGGCCTGGCCCGACTCTGGCGCAGCGCGGCCATGCTCCCGACCCCGGCCGAGATAACGGCGCCCGGTCTGTGGCTGGAGCGCACGAGCTTCGAGGAGCCCGGCTCGGGCTCCTAGTCGCAGTGGCGGCCGGCCTCAGCCGGCGCTGGCCTCTTCTTCCTCGGGCACGCCGAGGTCCCACTCGAGCTCGAGGTTCTCCCGCTCGGCGTCGCGCACCACGCGCTCGCGGTTGCGGCGGAACTGCGGGTCGTGCGGGGGAAGCAAGGTGAGCCGGGCCAGGGTGCGCTCCCGGAAGGGCTCGATCACCTCGGCCTCGCCGTAGTTGGACTGCACCTCCCAGTGGGGCGCCACAGGGCCCAGGTACACCACGCGCACGTGCCCCCTCGGGGGCAACTGCTCCTGTACTTCCTCGAGCTCGTCGGCCACCGCGTCAGCCTAGTGGGCGGCGCGCAGGCCTCCCACCAGGACCTCCGACATCCGTCTCGGGGTAAACCCTGACGCGCGCGCCCGATACACAGCCAACGCCAAGGTCGGTTCGACAAGGTCCACTGGTACGATGGTGGTCGGCGACGGAGGCATCATGGAAGCCGAGTGGATGGAACGGGGGAAGTGCCGTGACCTGGATCCGGCGATCTTCTTCCCGAACGACGGGATCGGGGTCCAGGCGGCCCAGCGCATCTGCGCCGAGTGCCCGGTGAAGGAGCCCTGCCTCGAGTACGCCCTGGCCAACCGGGTCGACCACGGTGTGTGGGGCGGCACCTCAGAGCGTGAGCGGCGGCGCATCCTCCGCCAGCGGCGCCTGTCGAGGGTGCAGCTCACCCACAACTGAGGCTCCCGGCGGCCGCGGGCCGTCGGCCCCGCACCTCCGTGCTCGAGTGCGTCGTCAACGTCAGTGAAGGGCGCGACGACGCCGTCCTGCACGATCTGGCACGCGCCGCAGGGTCGTGCCTGCTCGACGTCCACCGTGATCCGGATCACCACCGCAGCGTCCTCACCTTGGCCGGCGCCGACGTCGAGGAGTCGGCCCGGACCCTCGCCGGGGCCGCCGTCGACGCCATCGACCTGCGCGACCACCGAGGCGTCCACCCGCGGCTCGGAGCCGTCGACGTGGTGCCCTTCGTCCCGCTGCACGACGACGGTGGGCCCGACCAGTCGGCCGAAGGCCTGCGACTCGCCGTCGCCGCCCGCGACCGATTCGCCCGGTGGGCGGCCGACGAGCTCGACCTTCCGTGCTTTCTCTACGGGCCCGAGCGGACCCTGCCCGACGTGTGGCGCGGCGCCTTCACCACGTTGACCCCCGACACCGGTCCGTCGACACCTCATCGCACCGCGGGGGCGTGTGCGGTGGGCGCACGGCACGTGCTCGTGGCCTACAACGTCTGGCTCGACACCGCCGATCTGTCGACCGCCCGCAGCCTTGCGGCGGCGGTGCGCGGCCCCCGGCTGCGGACCCTCGGGCTCGCCACCGGGGGCGTCACCCAGGTGTCGTGCAATCTGGTGGACCCACTGGTGCTGGGGCCGGCCGACGCCCTCGACGCCGTGCAGGCGGCCGCGCACCAGGTGCACGTCACGGTCACGCGGGGAGAGCTCGTGGGGCTCGCCCCGAAGGCCGCGCTCGACGGCGTGGATCCCGCCCGCCTGGCCCAGCTCGGGCTCGATGCGGCCGCCACGCTCGAGGCCCGGCTGGCGGCACGTCGCTGAAGGCGGAGCCTCGGCCCGGACCTGCAGAAGAGAAAAAGGCGCCCGCCTCTCCCCCGAGGGCGGGCGCCTTCTCTGTCAGCTGATCAGGATGCGGAAGCGGCCGTGGCCCGGCGGCTCAGCGCCCGGGCCCGCCGGAGGCGACGCCGCTCCCGCTCGGAGAGACCTCCCCAGATCCCGAATTTCTCGCCGTTGGCCAGCGCATATTCGAGGCAGTCCTCACGGACCACACAGCCCCGGCAGACCTCCTTGGCTTCCCTGGTCGACGCACCGCGCTCCGGGAAGAAGAGATCCGGGTCCACCCCCATGCAGTTGGCCCTCGTTTGCCAGTCCTGCTCCTGGCGGCCGTACAACAGTGAAACTGCGTCCACCGGTACGCCTCCCCTCACCACCCCATAGCATCTCTGCTAGTGGCATCTGTGTAATTACAGCCTTGTCATCATCCACCACCCATGAAGAGGCTGCAAGAGGGAATTCGCGGATCTGTCACGAAGCGTGGAAAAACGGCCCTCACGGCCGGGTGACCAGCAAGAGCCGGTACAGAGCGCGCGAAGCGCGGTGACGGCTGACGTCGCTCGTTCGCAGGGTGACGAGGATGCGGGGCGGGTTCAGGCGCCGCGACGGGACGAGTGCGACGTGCGGCGGTGCTCGAGGAAGTCGACGAGCACGTAGTCGCCGAGGGTCTCGGGCGTGGTGAAGAAGGCGCGGCCCTTGTTGAGCCGGGTCATCTGCTCCACGAAGCCCTGCAGCGACCGGTTGGCGTCGAGCATGAAGGTGTTGATGGTGATGCCGCCCTTGGTGCAGCGCAGCACCTCGGCCAGGGTGGCCCGCACCGTCTCGGGGACGGGCGGGTAGTGAAAGAAGACGTCGTACTCCCCACCCGAGTCCGGCACGAGATGGGCCGTGGGCTCACCGTCGGTGATCATGATGATCTGCTTGGAACCGGCGCGGTGCGCCAGCATCCGGCGGGCGAGCATGAGACCGTGCTGCATGTTGGTGCCGTAGACGAAGTCCCATGACACCTCGGGGAGCTCCTCCGGCTTGATCTCGCGGGCGACCTCGGAGAAGCCGACGATGCCCAGGTAGTCGCGGGGGAACTGGCTGGAGATGAGCGAGTGCAGGGCCATCGCCACCTTCTTGGCGGCGAGGAAGTTGTCCCGCATCGGCATCGACAGGGACAGGTCGACCATGAGCACGGTGGCGGCCCGGGTGATGGTCTCGGTCCTCTCGACCTCGAAGTCGTCGGGGGCCAGGTGGATGGGCGTGCCTCCG
>DASRBM010000295.1:0-5975 GCA_035653635.1 Acidimicrobiales bacterium
GCAGGCCCGGCGTCTCGCGGACGAGGGCGACCGATGACCGCAGGTCGGCGAGGAAGCGGTCGGCCACGCCGGGCTGGGCGTGGCGCAGCGTGACGCAGATGTGCGCTGCCGGTGGGTTCTGCAACCCGTTCAGGCTCCACCCCCGCGCACTCATCTGGTCCATCACCGCGTACACGTCGATCTCGTCGGAGGCGAGGGCGATCACCCACAACGGGTCGCCCAGCACGAACAGCTCCGGGATCTCCTCGATGCCCCGGCGGATGACGGCGGCCGTCTCGAGCACCGCCTTCGTGGCGACGAGATACCCCTCTTCGCCGAAGGTGAGCATGGCGGCCCACGCCTCGGCGCCGAGCGCGCCGGGTCGGCTGCCGGCGAAGGTGGGCGAGTAGTAGAGGCCCCCCATCCACGTGGCCGTCTTGTAGTACTGGAACTGCCGCAGTTCGTTGGTCCGGTACAGCACCACCGACGTGCCCTTCGCCGCGTAGCCGAACTTGTGGGTGTCGGCCGACATGGACGTCACGCCGGGCAGGCGGAAGTCGAAGACCGGCACCGGGTAGCCGAGGCGCTCGGCCCAGGGCAGCACGAACCCGCCGAGGCACCCGTCGACGTGGCAGCCGATCCCCTTCGAGGCGGCGAGCTCGGCCATCTCGGCGATGGGGTCGATGACGCCATGGGGGAAGCCCGGCGCCGATGCCACCACGGCCACGGTGTTCTTGTTGACGAGCTTGGCGGCCGCGTCCACGTCCGCCCGCCAGTCGCGCCGCAGCGGCACCGGCACGAGCTTCAGCCCGAAGTAGTGGGCCGCCTTGTCGAAGGCGGCGTGGGCGCTCACCGGCACCACGATCTCCGGGTCCTTCACCCCGCGCTCGGCCCGGGCCTGGTCGCGGTAGGTCTTCATGGCGAGCAGGATGCTCTCGGTGCCGCCGGAGGACACGGTGCCGCACACCGACTCGACGCCCTCGGGCCCGCCGCCGAGCATGGCGGCCGTCATGGCGACCACCTCGGCTTCGTACTTCACCGCGCTGGGCCACAGCTCGGGGTGCAGCGGGTTCGCCTGCGAGTTGATCCCATAGACCTCGTTGAGGAACTCGATGTGGTCGGCTCCGCCGTGGTACACGGCGCCCGACGCGTAGCCCGAACGCCACTTGTCCTGTTCGCGGCCGGCGAGCTCGCGCATCTCGGACAGGATGGTCCCGCGCTCGAGCCCGGTGGCGGGCAGCCGCCGGTGGGTGACGTGGCTGTCGCGATAGGGCCGAAGCTCGGCCTCGAGCGCGTCGATCACGGGATCGAGGTCCGACGGTTTCATCTTCCTCCCCTCACCCGAGCCTCGCGTGGTTGAGGCGTCGGTGAATGGCCTTCGTCTGCTTGTAGAGCGCCACGAACTCGTGGAAGCGCTCGTCGTAGAGGGTCGCCATCGCCGGGTCAGGCTCGAAGCTGGCCCGGACGTCGACGAGGGCGGGGATCTCGGCGGGGTCGAGCGCCCCGAGCGCGATCCAGCCGAGGAGTCCGGCCCCGCGCACGTTGGCGAGCACCGGATCGGCGACCTGGCGGATGGGCCGGCCCATCACGTCGGCGTGGATCTGGGCCCACACCGCCGAATTGGCGCCGCCGCCGATGAAGGCGAGCGACGGGAAGGGCCGGCCCACGAAACGTTCCACAGCCCCGAGCAGCCACCGGCTGTTGAAGGCGACGCCTTCGTACACGGCCCGGACCACGTCGCGCCGGGTGGTCGACAGCGACATGTTGTGCAGCCCGGCGCGGATGGTGTGGTCGTCCACCGGCGAGCGCTCGCCGTTGAGCCAGGGCGTGAAGAGGACACCGCCGGCACCGGCCGGTGCGGAGGCGGCGACCTCGTCGAGCCGGGCGTACACACCCGGTCCGCCGGGGAGCGCGCCGAGCCCGTCGTCACCGCCGAGCAGCGACTGGGCCAGGAAGGTGAGACACGCCCCGGCCGTCTCGTGCTCGTCGGCCACCAGGTAGCGGCCGGGGAGGGCGGATGGGATGGAGGCGACGTTGCGCAGGACGTCGGTCTTCTTGAACGGCACGTGGCACGAGATCCACGACGACGTGCCGATGTAGAGGTGCCCGTCGAAGTCCGCCACCGCACCCGATCCCACCGCGGCCGAGTGCACGTCGCCGGTGCCGGTCACGACCGGCACCCCGGCAGGCACGCCGAGCTCCTTGGCCGGTCCCTCGCCGAGGGCACCCACCACCGTGCACGACGGCACCAGGTCCGGGAGCTTCGCCCGCTCGAGGCCGGCCATGGCGAGCAGCCGCTCGTCGTAGCGCACGGCACCGATACGGCGGTTGTCGGTGACCCAGTGAGCGACGATCGAGTCGTAGGAGGCGCTGAAGCGACCGGTGAGCCTGCACGTGAGCCAGTCGACCGGTTCGAGGAAGGCGTGCGTCTCGCGATAGACGCCGGGTTCGTTCTGCTTGATCCACAGGATGTGGGCCGTCGGGTCCTTCCCCGATCGACCCGGGGCACCCCCGGTGAGCCGGATCCAGCGCACGAGCTTGCGCACGTCGTAGCCGAGCAGGTGGAGCGGCCCCGTCATCTGCCGCCGCATGACCGCCGAGCCGCGCGAGTCCATCCAGATGAGCGCCGGGCGGAGCGGGGACCCGTCTGACCCGGTCGGCACGGTCCCCGACCACTGGGCCGTGCACACCACGCCGGCCACCGCGTCGGGACGGGCCTCGGGCTGCTCGAACATGTCGGCGGCGGCCCGCACGACCGCGTCCCACCACTGCCCCGGGTCCTGCTCGGCGCCGCCGTCAGGGGTCAGCTGCACGGGGCAGGTGCTCTTGGCGTGGGCGACGATGCGGCCCCGCCGGTCGACGAGGGCCACCTTCGGTCCCCCGGTGCCGAGATCGACGGCGAGGACCGTGGAGGTGTCGCTGCCGTCGGCCATCGACGGGGCAGCCTAATCGTCGGTCGCGGCGCTCCCCGGGACGGGAAGTGCCTTGCGGAAGTGGAATTCGACCGTGTCCGACGCGTCGCGCAGCTCCCTCGTGCCCGCCAGGCGCTCGTATCCCAACCCGGCGTAGAGCCGGTGCGCGTCGAGGAAACGGGTGTCGCTCCACAGCTCGACCGCTCCCGCGCCGCGCCTGCGCGCCTCGTCTTCCACCAAGCCGACCAGCGAGGCGCCGAGTCCCCGGCGGCGCTCGGGAGCGGCCACGTAGAGCATCTGCAGCTCGAGGACGCCGTCGGGCGCCGGGCGGCAGGCGACGCAGCCGACCACCCCGTCCCCCGTCGTCGCCACCCAGGCGCGTCCGTCCACGCCGGCGTAGTGCGAGGCCACCCGCAACAGATGCCCGGACTCGTGCTCGAGGTCGAGCACACAGTTGTCGTACTCGGCGAAGCAGGCGGCGACGAGGGCGATCACCCCCGACGCGTCGTCGTCGCGGGCGGGGCGGACGACCGGAGCCGGCACCTCAGGCGGCGGTGGCGGGATGACGCGGCTCGTCGACGAGCTCGATCTCGGGCGGCAGGCCGGTCACCTGCATGTCGTCGCCCTCCACCTCGACCGTGACCCGTGACCCGGCGAGGGGGATGCCCTCGACCTTGAGCCGGCGCATGCCCGGCAGCAGGCGCGGCGCCAGCCACGTCTTGCCGTAGGGGACCCAGGGGTCGAGGCGCAGGATGGTGCGCAGGCACAGAAGCGGCGATGCTGCCGACCACGCCTGGGGCGAGCACGAGGTCGGATAGGCGACCGGCGCCGAGAAGTCGGCCCGGTCGAGCCCGCTGAACAGCTCGGGAAGGCGCCCTCCCTGGGCGGCCGCCGCGTCGAGCAGGGCGGCCACCAGACGCTCGGCGTGCTCGACGAAGCCGTAGCGGGCCAGTCCGGCGGCGACGATGGCGGTGTCGTGCGGCCACACCGAACCGCAGTGGTAGCTGATCGGGTTGTAGCCGCCCATCGTGGTGGCGAGCGTCCGCAGGCCCCAGCCCGAGAACATGGCGTCCGACAGCAGGCGTTCGGCCACCACCGGCGCCTTCTCCTCGTCGATGATGCCGGTCCACAGGCAGTGGCCGACGTTCGACGTGAGGGAGTCGATCTGCCGCTTGTCGGCGTCGAGGCCGACGGCGAACCACTCGTGCTTGTCGCTCCAGAAGTCGCGGTTGAAGTCCGCCTTCAGCCGGGCCGCCTTCGTCCGGTACGCGTCGTAGGTGGCGTCGTCACCCTGCTCCTTGGCGAAATGCGCCCGGGCCAGGTACGCGCTGTACACGTAGGCCTGGACCTCGCACAGGGCGATGGGGGCCTGGGCGACGCGGCCGTCGGCGTAGCGGATCCCGTCCCAGGAGTCCTTCCACCCCTGGTTGGCGAGTCCCCGGTCGGTCGCCCGGTGGTACTCCACGTAGCCGTCGCCGTCCGCGTCGCCGAACCGCTCGATCCACTCGAGCGCCCGCTCCGCGTTCGGCAGCAGCTCCTCGACCGCCTCGCGTGCGAGTCCCCAGCGGCGCAGCTCCCCGAGAAGCATCACGAACAGCGGGGTGGCGTCGGCCGTCCCGTAGTAGATGGAGCCGCCTCCGAGCGAGAGCGACGGCGCGTCGCCGAAGCGCATCTCGTGCAGGATCCGGCCCGGTTGCTCTTCGCTGCGGGGGTCGATGTCGGTCCCTTGGAACCGGGCCAGGGTCTGCAGCACCCCGAGCGCGAGGTCGGGGTCGACGACGAGCGCCATCCACGAGGTGAGCAGCGAGTCGCGGCCGAAGACGGTCATGAACCACGGTGCACCGGCGGCGAGCACGACGCGCTCGGGGAAGTCAGGGTCGAAGATGCGCAGCGCGCCGAGGTCCTCGGAGCTGCGGGCGAGGATCTGGCCGAGGGTCTCGTGATCGGTCTCCACCTGGGGGACCTGGCGCCGCCACTTGGCCAGCCGCTCGGCCGGCGCGGCCCGTTCCACCGGCTGCCCGCAGGCGTAGCGGGGGTCGATGGCCTTGCCCTCGATCACCGGCTGCACCTGGATGCAGGCCTGCCACTGGCCCCGGGCCGGCACGATGACCTCGAAGCTCACGATGTCGGAGCCGATCTGCTTGGGCGCGGGAGAGAACTGCAGGAGCGTCCCCCGGTGCACGGTGCCGCGCCGGTAGGAGAATTCGAGCGCCTGCGGATGGGCGGAGCAGGTGACCTCGCCCTCGGTGTCCCCGGCGCGGCCCTCCTTCACGGCGAACAGGTCGGCGAAGTCCGCCTCCACGAAGAGCTCGACCAGGCAGAAGGTGGCCTCGTCGGCGAAGTTGCGGATGACGACGTCCTCGCGCATCCCCTGGCCGACGTAGCGGGACCGGAACACCATGAGCGTCGAGTCGGCCCGGCCCGGGCGCGGCTGGCAGCGCATGACGAAGGTGGCCGAGAAGGGGTCCTCGCTCACCGCCGACAGCGGCTCGGGCCGCTTGCCGTTGACGAGCAGCTCCAGGCGCGACAGCACCCGCGTGTCGCGGACGAAGAGGCCCTGGGCCGAGCCGGGGACCATGTCGCCCATGCGCCCGCTGATGGTGAACGTCGACTCGTCCACGAGGGTGACCACCCCGCCGGCACGGTCGAGGCCCGCCGGCTGCCCCGCGAAAGTCCATGGTTCGCTCACTCGTCCCGACGCTACCGGACAGGTGTCGGCCCAGGTCGCAGGCTGTATCGGATTCCCCCTATCGCCGTAGTGCAAATAGCCCGGGCGCCGGTAGACTCGGGACGTGGCCGCCGTCCCCCTCCTCGAGATCGCCGGCCTGCACGTGGCCGTGGACGGCACCGAGATCCTGCGCGGCGTCGACCTCGTGGTCCACGACGGGCAGGTGCACGCGCTCATGGGGCCGAACGGCTCGGGCAAGTCGACGCTCGCCAACACCCTTCTCGGCAACCCGGCCTACGAGGTCACCGCCGGCACCGTCCGCTTCCGGGGCGAGGACGTCACCGACTGGGCCCCCGACGTCCGGGCCAAGGCCGGCATGTTCCTCGCCTTCCAGTACCCCGAGGAGATCTCGGGCG
>DASRBM010000296.1:0-6025 GCA_035653635.1 Acidimicrobiales bacterium
CCACCACCACCACCGCCGCCACCGCCGGTTCCGCCGCCGCCGCCGCCGTTGACGCCGCCCGCGCCGCCGCCGCCATTGACGCCGCCCGCGCCGCCGCCGCCGTTGACGCCGTCCGCGCCGCCGCTCCCGTTGGCGCCCGACCCGCCGCCGCCGTTGACGCCGCCCGCGTAGCCGCCATTGGCGCCGAAGGCAGAGGAGCTGCTCGGAGCGGTCGACGGTGCGACCGCGATGATCACCGCCTGCACGGCCAGGAGCGCCGCCAGCGGCCAGTACCGCCTGAGTGGGTTCCGCCTCACCCGGATATGGCCCTTCCGCTCTACGCGCCGCCCTCCCACGGGCGGTCCGCGAGGGAACGATAGTCAGCCGTGCCTCTTGCGACGGGGAAGGGGCGCCGGCCGCCGCCGGTCGGGTCGCCCGGGGACGCTCGCATCAGCTCGGTGAGAGGACCTGACGCTCGTAGGCGATGGCCACGCTGAGCGGTCCGTTGACCTGGCCTCCCCCCGACGCCTCGTAGACGGTGGGCATGGGGACGAAGTGGTCGGTGAAGTTGTTCTGCGGGGAGAGGGTCCCGGCATAGAGCTGGCCCCACCCGGTCGAGTTGTTGGAGATGTTCATGGTGCAGGGCGTGTAGAAGAGGACGTTCACGGTGCTGGCGAACGAGGTGTTGTTCTGGAGCGAGATGCCGGGGTTGCCGGCGACGCAGGTGGTCGAGACCCCGGACACGGTCGACGGGACGATCAGGTAGAGCAGCCGGGTGGTCGAGTTGTTCGACTGCCACGAGGTGTTGTTGGCCATCGAGAACCCGCCGGTGGAGAAGACGGCCACGTTCGTCTGGAGCGAGATCGACGAGTTGTTCGCCCAGCTGAGCGCACAGGTCGTCATGACCACCGTGGGACTCGTGTAGGCGGGGATGGCGTTGTAGATGCTGCCGGCCCCCGAGCACGTGTTGTTCGTCACGACGCTGTAGCCGCCGGCCTGCCACGCCGCCTGGGCACCACCGTCGTTGGTCCCCACGGGCTCGGGAACCTGGGGGAAGGACTCCACCGCTGGGTTCGTGAGCGTGTGGTCGTACTGGACCTTGCTCTGCACCACGCTGGCGCTGTTCGACAGGCTGATCGTGCAGTAGGCGTACGCACTCTGGTCGACGGTGGCGTTGTTGGCCATGGCGATGCTGCCCGCGCTCGCGCAGCCCGTCGACCCGGTCGCCGTCAGGTTCCCCCCGATGGTGGTGTTGTTCTGGAGGTTCACGTTGCTCACGGCGGTGACGTTGCCGTCGACCGTGCAGTTGTTGGTGCCGGTGAACCCGCCCTGGGCGGTGACGCTCCCCTGCACCACGAAGTTGTTGCCGCAGGTGATGCTGCCGTTCGAGTAGACGTTGCCGTCGTTGCCGTTGTGCCCGTAGACGATCGGGTTGTTCACCCCGGTGAGCCCGGACTGGGAGAAGAGCGCCTTGTCGAAGACGCTGCCGATGAGCGAGGTGGACAACTTGACGAGCGCCTGCATGTAGCGGATCACGCCGTGGGCCGTTCCCGTCCCCACGATCTCGGCCGCGGCCGGGGTCACCGTCCCGTTCTGGACCTGGGCGCAGCTGAGGGCGCCGTCGGTGACCGGGAAGGTGTCGTAGTAGGTGACCTGCACGGAGGTGCTCGAGGACGAGGGTGTGTCGGGGAAGGTGGTGGTGATGGCACCCGGCCCGCACGGCAGCTGCGCCGAGGAGGTGGCCTGGCCGATCGAGGCGTAGGCGAGGTCGAGACCGCTCTCCGCGGCGTAGAGCGCCTGCGAGTCCTGCACGTGGAAGGTGGCGTCGGTGGAGCCGACCGACGTCGCGTTGAACAGGATGAACGTGGAGACGAAGAGGACGGTGGTGATCGTCATCACCAGGACGAGGGCGATCATCCCGTCCTCGGTGGACGGGCGTCGGGTGACGAGCCGGCGCAGGCGGGTCACGACGGCACCGGGGAGCAGTCCCCCGTGTTCTGCGGGTAGTACTCGGCGTCGCGCCCGGCGATCGAGGACACCACGTCCACCGGGGTGACGATGTTCTTGCCGCCGAGGATGAAGTTCACGTCGAGCAGCCGGCTCGAGGTCGATCCCCCGAAGTTGGCGTTCTGGTCGAGGACGAACGGCGGCGAGTTGCTCGGGTTGGTGACGCCCGTGAGGAGCGTCGTCCACACGCCGACGACGCCGTTCGTCTGCCACTGGTTCGACCAGCTGCGCACCTGCAGGTCGCCGGTGTCGAGGACGCGCCACTGCAGGCAGGTGTAGATGCCGTTGTTCTGGGTGTAGACGCGCAGGCTGAAGCCTGCCGGGATCGAGGTGTGGTCGGGGTTCGTGCCGGCGTTGCTGCCCTCGGTGGCCGGGTTGAACAGGACGTTGGCCGAGGTCACCTCCTGGCGGAG
Organism: Acidimicrobiales bacterium; assembly: GCA_035653635.1. Lineage (GTDB taxonomy): Bacteria > Actinomycetota > Acidimicrobiia > Acidimicrobiales > UBA8190 > DASRBM01. The sequence continues at coordinate 2,400 of DASRBM010000296.1, forward strand.
CTGGCTGAGCGCGTAGGACGAGATGGTCGTGGCCTGCGATTTCGCAAGCCCCGCGCTCGAGCCAGTCAGCGTCGACGACATGGCGTAGAAGCCCATGAGGGCGACGATCATGAGCACGCCGCAGGCGATGGCCATCTCCACCGCCGTGAACCCCTCCTCGAGGTGCGCCCGGAGCCGTCTCACGGTGCCGCCTGGTACGAGGTGCGGGCCTGCACGGTGCCGAGGTCGACCGACAGGGTGATGTTGGCGAGCGTCACGCCGAGCGACACCACCTGGATCTGGAGGCTGCCGATGATGGGCGAGGTGATCTGGCTGCTGGCGGTGCACACCGATGCGCAGCCGCTCGGCGTGTTCTGCGTCGTCGTGAGAGTCCCGTAGCTGATGCTCGGGGTGATGGTGACGGCCGCGATCGCCGGCAGGCCGACACTGAGCGTCGGGATCGTCAACGCCTGGGGGCTCGAGCCGAGGGTCACGGGCAGCGCCGCGTAGCTCGTCCCGTTCCAGTAGCAGAGCTCGGGCGAGCCCGACACGGAGCCCGAGGGCCCGGCGGCCGACACGCCGCTCTCGGAGGTGACGGTGTCCGTGTAGCCGACGAGGGCGGCGAAGTAGTTGCCCGTGGGGCAACCGGCGAGGGCGTTGCCGAGTCCCCAGCCCGTCGGGAAGGTGAGCCCGGCGAGGGCGGGCAGGCCGCCGAGCTCGAGCGTGCCCACCGTCCGCTGGGCCGCCGCGTGCACGCATCCGTCGCCGCTCGTGCTCGTGCAGTAGGAGTAGGCGTTCGAGGGGTAGTCGGCGGTGAAGGTCGACACCGACGAGGGTGACCACGACACGAGCGGCAACCCGATGGCGCTCAGCGCGCCGGACACCGTCGCCACCGCACCGCCCTGGGTCACCGTGCCGTTCGCACAGCCCGCTCCCGTGAGCTGGGCGTGACCGGCCAGGTCGTTGCACGGCGTGCTGTTGCCGGCATTCACCGTCGAGGTCGCCGTCCCCTGGTCGAGCAGACCCGGGATGACGCTCAAACCGGTCGTGAGGAGGCTGCCGACGGTGAGCGGGCTCGAGCCGGACTGACTGGAGGTGGTCTTGCTCGACGACACCGGGCTGTTGGTGCCGGGATCGTTGTCGGACGAGGTGCTCGCCGCGTTTCCGCCGACGGTGGTCGTGATGCCGAGGGCGGTCAGGTCGCCTTCGGAGGTCTTCACGTGGCTCAGTGCCGAGGTCGCCTGCTCCATCTGGAGCGAGGACGACGACGACGGCCCGTACAGGGCGACATCGGCGAAGTTGAGACCGAGGATCGTGCCGCTCACGGTCAGCCCGGCGCCGGGCGACGCGCCGGACTGGGCGTAGAAGAACGCCTGGCACGGAGCGGCGAAGGGGTGGTTCGTGTCGGTGAGGCATCCCGATGACGGCGAGTACACGAGGGTCTGGGCCGTGATGCTCGACACGCCGTGGTGCGGGGACCACGTGACGATGGCCGTCACCCGGTAGACGCCGGTCTGCTGCGCGTCGATGGTCGGGTAGACGGCCACCTTGTAGGTGACCCCGTCGATGACAGTGGAGGTGATGTGGGGATCGAGGGGGGCCTGCGTGTAGGGGGAGGCGACGGGGATGGTCTCGCCGTTCGGGACGAACGTGTAGCTGAGGTTGGGCGAGGTGCCCGTGACGTGGATGTTCGGGTCGGTGGCGATGGTCGCGTCGCCGGCGGAGAGCCCGTCGACGACGAACTGGAAGGGCAGGGCCCGGATCTCCTCCATGGCCTGGGTGAGCAGCCCGTTGGCCGTCCCCTCCGCCCCGGTGGCCCCGGCGTTCACGAGTTCGGTCCCGAGGAGCGACCCGATGGCGGTGAGGACGATGAGGAGGAGGGAGGCGGCGACGGCGACCTCGAGGAGAGCGAATCCGCCCTCTCCCCGCCGTCTCGTCCTCGCCTGTGACCGCCTCGGCGGTCGCTTGCGGCCTCCTGCCACAATCCCCAGTGTACGACTCTGCGTGGTGATTTGACTACTCCGAGCGGTCGATGATGCTAAAGTTCCGATGCTCCCGCCCGCCGCTCAGGCATCGGCAGAACCCCAGGTCAAGTCAAACGACGGCGGCTCAAGTGCCACGCCCACCGCCCGCCCAGGACGAGGGCCGACACCACGAGCAGCGCGAACAGCAGGGGCCCGGCCAACCGGACCAATCCGTCTGCCCCGGCGGCGAACCCGCTCAGGGCGCCGTGCCACGCCGCGGCGAGGCCCGAGGCCGGGCGGACCGGGGCGGGCGGTGCCAGCTTCTCGGTCAGGGTCACCGCCAGCGAGGCATAGGTGGTCTGGGAGTCGAGGACCTGGAGCTGGCCCTGGAGCTGCTCGATCTGGGTCTGCAGGTTGTCGAGCTGGGACTGCACCGACAGCACGTCGCCGATCGACGAGGCCCGGGCCAGGATGGTCAGATACTGCTGCCGGCTGTCCTGCAGCGCGGTGATGCGGGCCTGCAGGTCCACGTACTGACCGGTGACGTCGGTCGCCCTCGACGACAGATCCCCGACCTTGCCGAAGCCCTGGGCCTGGGCGAGCACGGCGGCGAAGGCCGGCTGGGGGACCTGCAGGGTGATCGACCCCTGCGCCGGGGACCCCTCGCCCGATGACGCGGTGCCCGAGCTGGCGACGAAGCCGCCGTTGGCGAGAGCCAGGTTGCCGAGCTTGGCGATGTCGGGGCCGATGGCGGACCGGGCCACGAGCAGGGTGAGCGAGCCGGTCTCCTCGATGCGGGCCGACTGCCCGGTGGCGCCCGGCGGCAGTGACGGCGCCCCCGGGCCACCGGCGCTGCCGCCTCCCGAACCAGCGCCGGCGGCTGAGGCGGTGCTCCCCGAGGCACCGGGGACAGGCGTCCCGCCCGCGCCGGCGGAGAGCGTGCCGGCGCCGCCGCCGGCGCCGGGGGACGTGCCCGACGACTGCGACCCCGCTCCCTGTGCCGGGTGGTCGCCCTCGGTGGCGCGCGACACAGCCGGGACCGGCGGTCCGGGCGGCGGTGGTGCGAATGCCGCCACGGCCACGCCGGTCGCCAGCACGGCGAGCACGAAGGCGGTGACGAGCACGGCGGTGCGGGAGAAGCCCCGGCGGCCGAGTCTGGTGAGCAACCGGTCGATGCCGTTCCATGTGCGCATGCCGGTGAGTGCGGCGGAGCGCCGGGGATCAACCGGTCGCCGGTCGATCCGGCTCAATACAGTGGTGCGCCGTGGCCAGGATCGAGGTGCCCGAGGGCCCCGGCGGCGACGCCGCCATGGTGTGGGCCCTGCGCCCCGAGATGGGCGCCATGGTCGAGACCATGGTGCGCACCGTCTACGAGCGCAGCATCCTGCCGGCCGAGGAGCGCGAGGTGGCCCGCATGCGCATCGCCCAGCTCAACGCGTGCGAGGCGTGTGCCACCTTCCGGGCGCCGTCGGTGCGCGGGGCCGGGGTCGACGAGGAGCTCTACGTCCACCTAGAGCGGGCTGCTTCGTACCCCGGCTACAGCGAGCGCCAGCGCTTGGCCATCGAGTACGCCGAGCGCTTCGCCACCGATCACCGTGCCATCGACGACGAGCTGTTCGCTCGCCTGCGGGCGGCCTTCAGCGACGCCGAGGTCCTCGACCTGACGATGTGCGTGGCGGCGTA
>DASRBM010000297.1:0-5672 GCA_035653635.1 Acidimicrobiales bacterium
GCCTGCCACCCGGTGGCGAAGGCGGTGGAGCGGACGAGCATGGTGGGAGCGGGCGCGCGCACCGACACCGCCTCGGTGCCCCACGGCTCGTCCTCGAGGACCTTCGTCGTTCCCGCTCCGGTGAGCCAGGTGCGCCCCTTCAGTGTCGTGCGCTCGAACACCCCGAAGGGGCCGATTGCGCCGGCGAAGTGCCACGCCGGCGCGGTGACGACGTCACGGAAGCCCCCGTCGACGCGGTAGGTGCCCTGGCCCGCGGTGTCGAGAACGGGTGCGCCCAGCGACACCGTCGCCTCAGCCGGCAGCCCGGCCGGCGGGAGCTGCTGCACCACCAACCCGGCGGACTGCATCGGGCGCGGCACGGCCAACTGCATGCGGCCGCGCACGGGAACACCGTCGGGGCCTTCGAGCCAGTGGACGACGGTGCCGGCGGGGCCGAGCAGGCCGAGCCGGACACGCGGATTCGGCCCCACCGGTGCGACGGCCTTCGCCAGCGGCACGGTGAGCTTCGTGACCGCCAGCACGGTGCCGAAGAAGAAGGTGCGCGTCGTGCCGGGGCCGAGCGGCACGGTGGCGGCCGGCGGCAGCAGGAACTGGTACGCGGTGGGCGGCGTCGGCGGCGCGCCGGCGGTGAGCGGCGACGCGCCGGGGTCGGGGGGGCCCGGGGGGTAGGGCGTCGCCCCTTCGATGATCCCCTTCGGCGCGTCGGCCGGTGCCGCCACCATGTGGAGGAAGTTCTCCGGCGGGGTGACGAGCACCCCGAGGTCGAGGGTGTCGAAGGTGCCGTTCTCGAGGGCCCCTTCGGCCAGGTTGCTCTGCAGGTGCGTGCCGGTGGCGGCGTCGTAGGCGCCGCTCACCACGGCGCCGTAGCCCTGCACGCTGTCGAGAGAACGCAGCACGTTGAGATCGGGCTGGCCGAGCTGGTCCACCTCGTTCGGATAGAAGCGGTCGGGATCGAAGACGGCCGTGCGAGGCGTCTCGCCGTCCGCGCCGCGCGGGGCGGCGGCCACCGCCGCGGCCAACGCGTTGGCGGCGGGTTCGGCGCCGCTGACGGCGGTGTGCAGCTGCGGGTCGACCTGGGCGAACCCGTTGAACACGAGCAGGTCGGCCGCCACCACCACCACGAGCAGCCGGCCCAGGCGCGGCGCCAACTGGCGACGGCGCAGGACGAGCAGTCCGGCGCCCACGGCGACGGCGCTCGGCACGGTGAGGAAGACGTCCTGCTTCCACAGCGTGCCGTAGGACACCGGTCCCGGCACGTGGAGGAAGTGGGGGAACCATGGCCCGCCCGCCACCATCACGATCTGCAGGCCGACGACGGCCACGACCGGCAGCAGCGGCAGCACCACGTCGGACCGCAGCACCGGCCACCGCCGCGACAGCTTCGTGCGCGGATCGGGCTCGGGACCCGGCGCCAGCAGCATGTGGTCGAGCCAGGCGGCGAACAGCACGCACATGGCCAGGTCGACCTCGAGAAGGTTGCGCACGAGGAGGCGCTGGCGGTTGTAGAGCGGCACCAGGTACTCGAGATGGGCGAGCGGGGTGAAGCTGCCCCAGGCGAGCAACAGGCCCACCGCGATCACCACGTACCAGATCCACCAGTTGGCGGCCTCGGGGTGGCGGCGGTGGCGGCGGGCGAGGAGTCCGACGGCACCCATCACGGCCAAGATCCCGACGTAGCTCGAGATCTCGGGCAGGTTGTAGGTGCCGACGTAGGACAGCGGCACCTTGTGGCTGCCCCCGAGGAGCAGCGGGTCGAGCCCGAGCAGGGTGAGCGACTTGTTCATGGAGCCCGAGCTGAAATACGCGAAGGTGTGGAGGCCCCGCTGCGAGGTGCTCTGCAGCGCCTCGCCCGGCAGCAATTGGGCGGCGCCGATGAGCGCTCCGAGTGCGGCGCCGCCGACCGCGCCGCCGAGGACCACGAGACGGCGTCCCGGCCCGCGCAGCGCGAGCCACAGGGTGTACAGCACGAGGGCCACGCCGCCGTCGAGGAGGGGCTCTGCGGCCCCGGTGAGGGCCATGAGACCGAGCGCGGCACCGAGCAGGGCGATCCACGGTGCCGCCGGTCGGCCGGCGGGTCGGCGGGCCAGACGGTCGAGGGCGACGAAGGCCCACACGAGCCAGCCGGCCGCCTCGACCAGGTCGAGATGCACGCTCTGCATGGCCACGAACCCGCCGTAGGCGAAGCAGGCGGCGGCGAGCGCGGCGGCGAGACGTGTCCGGCCCTGCAGGCGCAGGAACACGAACATGCCGCTCGCGGCGACCACCTCCACGACGACCTGGTTGGCCACCCAGGCGAGCAGGTGGGGCAGTACGGCGAAGAGCCACGACACCGGATAGGCGGCGCCGGCGTTGAACCCGGCGAGAAGCGGTGCGCCCGACCACACGTAGGGGTCCCACAGCGGCAGGTGCCCGTGGACCAGGTCGCGTCCGACCAGGGTGCGCAGCGGGAAGTTCTGGATGAGGTTGTCGCCCACGAGCACGGGCACGCCGAACAGGGCGGGCACGCCGAAGAGGACAGCCGGCACCGCCACCGCCAGCATCCCGAGCCGGAACGCCGGCCGGCGCCACCGGTCGGCCAGCCATCGTCGCGGGCCGGCCGCGACGCGCCTCACCGCCATGGGGCCTGTCGGCGCCTCAGTGCCGCTCGCGCCACCAGGTCCGCAGCACGACCCGGGCGTACTGCAGGGCGAAGAAGACGTTGTGGCCCTTCTTCGAGGTGCCCGAGGCCCGGGGGTGCCACACCGTCGGCGCTTCGGCCAGGCGCCAGCCCCGGGAGGCGGCGCTGATGATGAGCTCGGCCGTCTGGTACTGGTCCTGCTCCAGGGTCACGTCCTTCAGGACCTCGACCCGCAGCGCCCGGAAGCCGTTCGAGGTGTCGGTGAGGTGCTGGCCGGTGAGACGGTTCACGACCTCGGAGAAGAAGACCACGCCGGCCCGGCGCACCTGGTCCGACGTGTGGTCGGTGCCGAGGCGCCGGCTGGCGATGACGAAGTCGGCCTCGTCCGCGAGCACGGGGGCGAGGAGCCCGGGGATCTCGGCCGGGTCGTTCTGGCCGTCGGCATCCACCGTCACCACGTAGCGCGCCCCGTGGGCGGCGGCGAGCTCGTATCCGAGACGCAGGGCCACGCCTTGGCCCATGTTGACCGGCAGGCGGGCGCAGTAGGCGCCGAACCCGGCCACGATGTCCTCGGTGCCGTCGTCGCCGCCGTCCACCACGACGAGGACGGAGGTGGCGAGCCCGTCGACCTCGGCCGGGACCCCCTTCAGCACGTCGCCGATGTTGTCGGCCTCGAGGTAGGAGGCGATGAGGACGAGCACGGGGCCGAAGGCGGCGTCGGGATGCCGGCGCCGGAAGTCCTGACGGCCGAGCTCCGTGACCAGCCTGCGCAGGTCGTCGTGGCGGCGCCGGGCGCGCCGCGACTGGCCGCGCAAGGAGGCGACGAGGCCGCTCACGGGCGCGGCCTGCCCACGGCCCTCGACGTGGGGTGTGCCATCAGAGGGTGGTGGGACGGGTGAACACCTGGCGGACGAGCGGCTCGAAGTGCGACAGGGGCTTCGTCGGGTAGTCGGGGTCGAAGCTCGTCTGGTCCCAGTCGTCGGCGAAGCGCTCGCCCATGGCGAACCACGGCTCGTCGCGGTACTGCTCACGAGCGTCGGGGTCGCCGCCGAAGTGGTGGTAGTAGTGCCGGCCCTGGAAGTCCTGGTGCGTCAGGATCACGTGGAACACCTCGTCGCGCACATACGGACGCAGGATCTCCGCCGCGATACGGGGATGGTTGGCCACCGACACGTACTTGCCGATGTCGTGGCACAGCGCGGCCACCACCATCTGGTCGTCGGCGCCCGCTTCTTCGGCCCGGGTGGCCGTCTGCAGCGAATGGGTCAGCTGGTCGACGGCGAACCCGTCGGTGATGGCGGCCAGGCCCTGGAGCATCTGCAGGACGGTGTCGGCGACCCGACCCTGATGGGCGAAGGTCTCCTGGCCGATCTGGGCCCACTGCTCGGCCGTGGACTCGTCCATGCGCCGGAAGGTGTGCACGGTTGTCATGGGCGACATTCTCGCACCCGGGGCCCCGGCCGTCCGATCAGGAGCGGGCGCGCCCGGCAGGGGGGCGGGTTTCGCCGTTTCCTGGGAGGAGGCTGAGCTTGCCCGCCGTCAACCGGCGTGAGCGGAGAGCACCTCGGGGTGGCGCCGGAGATAGTCGGCCACGAAGGGGCAGCGCGGCACGATCTGCAGGCCCCGCTCGGCCGCCTGGCGTAGCGCCTCGCGCACGAGGGCGCTGCCCACGCCCTTGCCCTCGTAGTCGTCGGCCACCTCGGTATGGGTGAAGACGATGCGGCCCGGACGCAGCTCGTAGGCGGCGAGGGCCACCACGCGCCCGTCCACCGTCGCCTCGAACTGCGAGGCGGACGGGTTGTCGGCGATCTGGAGCTGCAGGTCGTCGCTCATCGGCTGAGCGTCGCCAGCACGTCGGCGGCAGACACGAAGCGGTCCCCGGCGAGGGCACCCTCACCGGGCTCCTCCTCGACCGCGGGCCCGGCCAGTCCCAGGCGCAGTCCGGCCGCCAGTCCCTTGAGCAGCTCCCGCAGCTCGGGCGGCGGGGGGAAGTACTCGTCCTCGTCGGTCACGTGCACCTCCTCGACTCCCTGGCGCGGCGCCAGGCGGGCCACCACCGCGTCGACCAGCTCGTCGGGTGCCGACGCGCCGGCGGTGACCCCGACCGTACCCACGAGGTCGTCGGGGATCTCATCGGCGCCGTTGACGCGCAGCACCCGCGGGCAGATGGCTGCGGCGACCTTCTCGAGGGCGCGGGTGTTGGACGAGTTGACCGAGCCGATGACCACCACGGCGTCGGAGCGTCCGGCGATGGCCTTGAGCGCGGCCTGGCGGTTGGTGGTGGCGAAGCAGAGGTCGGACCGCCCCGGCATCCAGAGGTCGGGGAAGCGCTCCTGGGCGTGGGCCATGATGCCGGACCACTCGTCGTGGCTGAGGGTGGTCTGGGCCAGCAGGGCGACCGGAGTGCCGGCGGGGATCTCGGCCGCGGCGGCGTCGACGTCGCGCTCGGACTGCACGAGGTGCACGGCCTCGGGGGCGACGGCCATGGTGCCCACCGCCTCCTCGTGGCCCTCGTGCCCGACGTAGAGGACGCGATAGCCCTTGCGCGTCCGTACCTTCATCTCGTGGTGCACCTTGGTGACGAGCGGGCACACCGCGTCGACCACGATCCGCCCCCGGTCGCGGGCCGCCGTCACCACCTCGGGAGCCGACCCGTGGGCCGACAGCATGAGCGGGGCGCCGGCGGGGACCTCGTCCACGCTGTCCACGAACACGACCCCCTGCGCCCGGAACTGCTCGACCACGTGCCGGTTGTGGACGATCTCGTGATAGCAGTACACCGGCGGCTCGAAGACGCGCACCATCCAGGCAAGCGCCTTGATGGCCTTCTCCACCCCGGCGCAGAACCCCCGCGGCGAGGCCAGCAGGACGCGTTCGACGGGCACGGGTCCAGGCTAACGGGCCGGCCGGCGGGCTCCGCCGGGTCCAGGGCGGGCCGGGAGCCCAGGTCGGGGCGGGTACCCTGGTGGCCATGTCGTCGCCCCGGGTGGTCGCGGTGGCGGCCGCCTCGCCCGCTGCTCTCGCCGGTCTCGTCGTCGGAGACGAGCTCCTCGCC
>DASRBM010000298.1:0-2985 GCA_035653635.1 Acidimicrobiales bacterium
GTGGATGAAGCTCAAGACCATCAAGGGCTCGCACTTCGCCAACTACCGCGAGGCGTGGGACGCCAACCAGCTCATCTGCCAGGGGAAGGTGGTGCCGACCACGTCGGTCGTGTATCCGCTCACCGACGTCGGTGAAGCCGCCTACCAGGTGCACCACAACCTGCACGAGGGAAAGATCGGCGTGCTGTGCCTGGCCCCCGAGGAGGGGCTCGGCATCGACGATCCCGAGATGCGGGCGCGCGTGGGTGAGGACAAGATCAACGCCTTCCGGCGCCACCAGGCATGAGCGCGGCCGGGCAGCCCCACGGCGAGGGCTCGAGCGGGCTCCTCACCGAGATCGATCACGTGGCCATCGCCGTCCACGATCTCGAAGCCGCCCTCGACTACTACCGAAGCGCCTACGGCGCCACGCTCGCCCACCGCGAGCGCATCGACTCCGACGGGGTGGAGGAGGCGCTCATCAAGGTGGCCGACTCCTACATCCAGCTGCTCACGCCGGTGCGGCCCGACTCCCCGGTGGCGAAGTACCTCGAGCGCAAGGGCGAGGGCCTGCACCACGTCGGCTACCGGGTGGCGGACTGCGCCGCCGCGCTCCAGTCGGTGCGCGACGCCGGCGGTCAGCTCATCGACGAGGCGCCGCGGCCCGGCTCGCGGGGCACCACCGTCGCCTTCGTGCACCCGAAGGGCGCCTTCGGCACCCTCATCGAGCTCGTCCAGGAGTAGCTCCCGCCGCACCGGTGCCCTGCTGGTCCTGGAACACGCGGGCGCGTAGCTGCCCGGCCGAGTTCACCCCCACCTTGTCGAAGATCGCCTTCAGGTGGTCGTTGACGGTGTGGAGCGACAGGCGGAGCTCGGCGGCGATCGTCTTGCGGGCGAGCCCGGCGAGCGCACGCCTGGCGACCTCTACCTCGCGTGCGGTCAGCCCGTAGGCGGCGACGACGATCGGGAACAGCGTGGCCGGGGCAGCCGGCTCTATGACGAGGGCCGCCCTGCCCGACGTCGGGGCGCCGTCGAGAACGGACGCGTGGACCACGAGCCATCGACCCGAGCGTGTCCGCACCCTTGCCCGTGGCAGCCGGCCATCCTCGCCAGCCTGCCTGCGGAGCCGGTCGAGCACGGCGCGCACCACGGTGGGCAGCCCCCCCAGGGCAGGCGCGTCGAGCTCGGCGACCTCCGCCAGCCAGCGGCTACCCGCGGGGGTGGCTGACTCGACGTCGTGGCCCGGGCCGACGACGACGACCCCTGGGCCATCGGGGTCCCAGTCGTGGACGGCGTGCTCGGCGACGAGCGTCCGGCGGAGCCCCTCGGCGCCGTACGCGCTCAGGCGCCCGAGAACGTCCGCGTCGTGCGCGGTGAAGGCCGGACCCCGCTCCTCGCGGTGGAGGCACAGCAGTCCCCAGCACACACCGTCGGCGCGCAATGCCACGCGCAACTCGTCGCCGAGACCGAAGGGCCGCATCGCTTCGCGGTAGCGCACCGAGCGCCCGCGTCGGCCCTGGGTCGCCGCGTCGAGCCAGCCCACCGGGGAGGGCGCACCGGCCAGGTAGCGGAGCTGGTTGACATCGGGTTCCCCGAGCTCGGTGCGTATGAACGCCGGGCTCGCCTCCGCCGGCATGTCGCGCCGGACAGCGCTCGTGTAGAGCAGCGAGACAGGGTCGACGGTGGCGAAGAAGGCGCCGTCGAATCCGATCAGGCTCTGCAGGCGGTCGATCACGCCCTCGCGCAGATCGAACGAAGTCGCCGCCCGGCCACACCAGGAACTGAGGCTGGTCTCGCCGACCACGATTCCAAGCCTACGACCGGGGACGTCCCGGCGGACCCCCCGGATCCAGGGATGGTCACCGGAGGCCGCCCGCCCTCATGATCGGTGGAGTCACCCGAGAGGAGGCCGTCGATCGTGCCCATCGCCGCATTCCCGCCCGACGATGCTTCGCGCGCAGCCCAGCAAGCCGTGGCCGGCGCCCGGGTCACACCCGGTGTCGTGAGTGCGCTCGACGGCCCTGTCGCAGCCGGCCCCGAAGCAGCCGGTGCGCTCACGCTCCTGCACACGACGTTCGCCACGGACGCGGGCGCCCAACGCGGCTACCGCCATTTCGCCGGGATCAAGGAGGAGTTCCGTCACCGGCCGGGGTTCATCCGATGGCTCACGTTCAATGACGGGGCCAACGGCTATGCCCTCGGATTGTGGAGGACGGTCGACGACGTGCTCGCCTTCGTCCGGAGCGACGCCCATCGGGCGATGGCACGCGAGCAGCACGAACGGCCCTTCGAGTACAGCCAGTTCGCCGGGGTGTGGGCCGCACACACCGTCGGTCCCCGCACCTTCTTCTGCGAGCACTGCGGCCGTCCCACCCGGGCGCCGGCGCGCTCCTGCGCAAGCTGCGGGAGCGCATTGGAGGATCCCTTCGACTCCTGACCGGGGTCGCCCGGTGTGCCGTGGACCCGCCGCGATGCTCAGCGCGGGGTGACGGCGACCACCGCGCCGGCGTTGGCCGTCGTGGCGAAGAGCCGGTCGTCGCTGACGACGAGACGGCGCGGGATGCCGGGCAGACGGGCCGGGGTGCCGTGCTGGCGTCCGGTCATCGGGTCGAAGGCGGTGAGCGTGCCGCCCTGGCCGTTGCCGACCCACACCCAGCCGCCGAACACGGCGACGGTCACCGGGTCGCTGGCCGAGCCGACCCCGCCGGCGCCGGCCGGTGTCGGGTTGCCGCCGACCACACCCCCGGCGCCGAGCGGCACCGTGCCCGTCACCCGCAGGCGGGCGGGGTCCACACGGGTGACCGTGCCGCTCACCGCGTTCGCCACCCACACCGATCCCGAGCCCACGGCCACGCCGATGGGCCCCTGCCCCACCCGGATGGTGCGCCAGGCGAGCGACACGCCGACGGGCTTCGGAGCGATGCGGGAGAGGGTGTCGGTGGTGCCGGTGGCCCACACCGCCCCCGCCCCGATGGCGAGGCGCACGGCACCGTCGGGCAGCGCCAC
>DASRBM010000299.1:0-8659 GCA_035653635.1 Acidimicrobiales bacterium
GCCACAAGATGTACGCGCCCTTCGGCGCCGGCGCCCTCGTGGGTGCCCGAGCCACTTTCGGCGACGGCGACCCGTTCCTGGCCGGTGGTGGTGCCGTCGATCTCGTCGACCTCGACGAGGTGGTGTGGACGGCGCCCCCCGAGCGGGAGGAGGCCGGATCCCCCAACGTGGTCGGTGCCGTGGCCCTGCACGCCGCGATCGACGAGATCGGGCGCATCGGCTGGCCGGCCATCGCCGAGCACGAGCGGGTTCTGGCCGCCCGTCTGCGCCGCGGGCTCCACGCCATCGACGGAGTCCGCCTGCTCGGGCCGGACACCGACGTCGACACCCTCGCCATCGCCACCTTCGCGGTGGACTCCGTCCACCACGCGTTGGTGGCGGCGCGGCTCAGCGCCGAGTGGGGCATCGGGGTGCGCCACGGGTGCTTCTGCGCGCACCCCTACATCGTCCGCCTCCTCGGGCTTTCCGAGGAGCGGGTGAGCCGGTTCCGCCGGGCCGTGCTCGCCGGGGATCACCGTCAGGTGCCGGGTGCGGTGCGGGCCAGCTGCGGCTTGTCCACCACCGGCGGGGACGTCGACGCGCTGCTCGCGGCGGTGGCGGAGATCGCCTCAGGGGCGCCGGCACCAGTCGACTACGTGCAGGATCCGGCCACCGGCGACTTCTGGCCTGTGTCGGAGGCGCCCGGTTGGCGCGCCGGCGAGGCGGGACCGGGGAGCTCGTGCGTCGTCGGGTGATCGCCTTCCGGTCGGCGGACCCGGGCGCCGTTGACCAGGTCCGCCGACACGGAGGCTCCCCCTCCCCGAAACCGGCTCAGCCCATCGAGCCGTGGAACGGCACTCCGAAGGAGAAGATGCCGCCGTCCGCCGCCGCCAGCCAGTAGCCGGCCTGTGACGGGGCGGCCATGGAGACCACCGGAGCCGCCAGCCTGATGTTGCCCGTCGAGCCGTGGAACGGCGCGTCACCGAAGGCGAAGATCCCGCCGTCGGAGGCCGTCATCCAGTAGCCCCGGCCGTCGCCGGTGGGCTCGATCGAGACGACGGGCTTCATGAGCTGCGTGCCACCCATCGAACCGAAGAAGGCCGCGTCGCCGAAGGCGAAGATGCCGCCGTCGGACGCGACCTCCCAGTAGCCGCGGCCGTCACCGGTGGGCGCCAGGCCGACGACCGGCTGGACCAGCGAGTGCCCACCCATGGAGCCGTAGAAGGCGGCATCGCCGAAGGCGAAGAGGCCCCCGTCGGAGGCGACCTCCCAGTAACCGCCGCCGTCGGCGGTGGAGGCGATGCCGACGATCGGGCGCACCAGGGACTTGCCACCCATCGAGCCGAAGTACCGCGCGTCGCCGAAGGAGAAGATGCCGCCGTCGGCGCCGACGAGCCAGTAGCCCTTGCCGTCGGGCGTGGCGGCCATGCCCACGACCGGCGAGGCCAGGGAGTGGCCGGCCATGGAGTCGTAGAACTGCGCGTCGCCGAAGGAGAAGACGCCACCGTCGCTCGACACGAGCCAGTACCCGCCGCCGTCGGGCGTGGAGGCGATGCCGACCGCCGGGGAGGTGAGTCCGGCGCCGCCGGGCGAGCCGGGCAGGTACGGCAGGACCGACGACCACGAGAAGTCGAGCTGCGGACTACCCGACGTGTCCACCAGCAGCTCGGCCCAGCTCGGGTTGCCCTGCCACGCCTTCGCGTCCATGGCGTCGCCCTCGACGCACGGGTTGCAGTTCAGGCTCATGAGGACGTTGTCCCGGTGTCCCCAGCAGCCGGACTGGTTGGACTGGGTGCAGTCGATGTTCGACGAGCCGAGGCCGTCGTCGTACATCCAGTAGTACATGGCCTCGAGCGGGTTGCCGACGGCGCCGGCCCAGTTGGATCCCCACGAGCTCCAGGGGAAGCCGCCCGGGGGCGTCGGGTCCGCGTTCTGCGAAGCGCCCTGGGAGGCGGCCCCGTCGAGGGCGGTGGCCATCCCGGTGAGAGGCGGCAGCCCGCGCACCGTGCGCTCGAGGTTCGTCACCACGAACAGCTGCATGGCCGGGTTGAGCGAGGTCCAGTCGGTCGGCAGCACCATGCCGGGCAGGCCCTCCTGCTCCCGGGCATTGCCGATGGCCTGCAGAGTGGCGTTGACGCACCCCGAGGAGTCGTCGTACTGGTTCCCGGCGCAGTTCTGGAGGAAGTTCGGGTTGGGCGGGATGTTCTGGCTCGGGTTGTTCGGCGGAAGGACGCCTTGGCGCGACTGCGGGTAGGCCTTCGTCACCGGGACGGGCTGCTTGGCCGCCTGCGCACCGAGGGCGGTGCCGGCCCCGAAGGCGCCGGCGAGCGCCGGGGCGACGGCGAGCAGCGCGCCGAAGGCCAGTCGGTACGTCCGCCGCCGCAAGCGCGAATTGTGGTCGGGAGAGGGGTTCGCGTTCACTGCTTGCAGGTATCGGACCACCCACTGCGAGCTTTGAACGTTCAAGCGTCAACAACGGCCACGTTGGGAGTGAATTGTGCCGTCCGTGGCCCCCTGCCGGGCAATGCAGCCACCTGTAGTGTCCGGACCAGGTCACGAAAGATGGGAGCAGGTATGGCTCCGGATCGACTGAGCCCTCTCGACGCCTCGTTCCTCCACGTGGAGGACGACGTCAGCCACATGCACATCGCCTCTGTCGGCATCTTCGAGGGTCCGCCGCCGCCCTTCGCCGAAGTCGTGTCGAGGGTCGCCGGGAAGCTCCCGCTCGTGCCCCGCTACCGGCAGGTGGTCCGCTTCGTCCCCTTCGACCTGGGCCGGCCGGTCTGGGTCGACGACCCCCATTTCTCGATCGACTACCACCTGCGCCACACGGCGCTGCCGACGCCCGGCAGCGACGACCAGCTCCGGGCGCTCGTGGGCCGGGTGATGGCCCAGCAGCTCGACCGCAGCAAGCCGCTGTGGGAGATCTGGATGGCCGAGGGCCTGCCCGGCGGCCGCTGGGCGATGCTGTCGAAGACGCACCACGCTCTGGTCGACGGCGTGTCGGGCACCGAGCTCCTCGCCGCCCTCATGGACATCTCGCCCGAGCCCTCTCCGCTCGTTCCCGACGAGTGGGTGCCGCACGCTGCGCCGGGGCGGTTGCAGCTGGCAGCCGAAGCCGTGACAGGGTTGCTACGAAGCCCCTACGAGCAGGTCCGCGCCGTCCGGGCCGCCACCCGCGTGCCGCGCCAGGCGCTGCACCAGGCAGGCGAAGTGGCGCGCGGCCTCACCTCGTTGGCGGGCCTCGTGCGCCCGACGCCGCTGTCGAGCCTCAATGGTCCTCTCGGGCCCCACCGTCGATACGCGTGGGCGATGACGAACGTCGACGAGATCAAGCGCGTGCGAAAGGGTCTCGGCGGCACGTTCAACGACGTCGTCCTGGCCGCCATCACGCGAGGGTTCCGGGACCTGCTGTTGGCGCGTGGCGAATCGGTCGAACGGGTGGTGCGCACGCTCGTTCCGGTCTCGGTGCGCCCGCGCGACGCCCGCGGCGTGGCCGTCGGCGACGGCACGCAGGAGAACAGAGTGTCGGCCATGTTCGCCGAGTTGCCGGTCGGCATCGACGATCCCGTCGAACGCCTGTCGTCGATCACGGCACAGATGGAAGGCCTCAAGGAATCGAAGGAGGCTGTCGCCGGCGAAGCGCTCACCTCGCTCTCCGGCTTCGCCCCGCCGATGCTGCTCGCCATGGGGATGCGACTGGCGACCCGGGTGGCGCAGCGCAACGTGAACACCGTCACCACGAACGTGCCAGGGCCCCAGTTCCCCTTGTACTTCTGCGGGCGGCGCATGGTGCGGGCCTATCCCTACGTGCCACTCGCCGGGCAGGTGCGCATCGGCGTGGCCATCTTCTCGTACGACGGCGAGGTCACCTTCGGCATCACCGCCGACCGCGACACGACGCCGGACCTCCACGTGCTCACCGGTGGCATCGAGCGCGGCATGGAGGAGCTGCTGAGCCGCTGCCGATGAAGATCGGACTCGTCCTCGGCGCCGGCGGCGTGGCCGGCGTCGCCTTCCACGCCGGGGTGCTCGCCGCCCTGGCCGAACGCACGGGCTTCGACGCCCGTGACGCGGAGCTCGTCATGGGGACGTCGGCCGGTTCGGTGACCGCTTCGGGCCTGCGCGCCGGACTGGCACCGGCCGACATGCTCGCCCGAGCCTGCGACGAGCCGATGTCGCCCGAAGGCACGGCGCTCATGGCGCCGGTGGCGGCGACGACGCGAGGGACCGTCGCACCGGGACGGTTCCCGGCGGGTTTCCCGGCGGCGCCGGCCGTGCTGCTCGCCGCTGCCCGCCGCCCGGGCCGGGTCCGGCCAGGCGCCGTCGTCGCCGGCCTGCTCCCGGCCGGTGTCGTCCCGACCGATCCGATCGCCGCCGGTGTGGACGCGCTGTTCGGTGACCGGTGGCCCGAGCGACCGACCTGGATCTGCGCCGTCCGCCTCGAGACCGGACGTCTCACCGTGTTCGGACGCGACGGCGCGCCGCATGCACGCATGGGTGAAGCCGTGGCCGCGTCTTGCGCCATCCCCGGCTACTTCACGCCGGTCACCATCGGCGGGGTCCGCTACGTCGACGGCGGGGTGCATTCGCTCACCAACCTCGCCAAGGTACGGAGCCTCGGGCTCGACCTGGTCGTGGTCAGCGCGCCCATGGCGCGCACGGGGCCGCGCCGGCCGGGCCTCGGCTCGGTCGGCCGCGAGTTCTCGCGTCTGCAGCTGGCCGCCGAAGCGCGCCGCATCAGGTCGGCCGGTACGCCGGTCATCGCCTTCTCACCTACACATGAAGACCAGGCCGTGATCGGCTCGAACCCGATGGATCCGTCGCGACAGGCAGCCGTGGCCCGCCAGGTCTACGCGTCGACGTTGCGTCGCCTGGAGCGTCCCGACATCCGGGCACGGTTCGGGGTCCACGCATAGTCCGCCGGGCTGGTGGGCCGCCCGGGGCTCGAACCCGGCACCTTGGGATTAAAAGCGCAGGATCGTCCGTATCCGCTTGTCCCACGGTGTGCCCGTACGTCGACATTCTCCTGGTCATTGGCATGATCCCAGCAGAGCCCAAAGGCGTCATGAGACGCGTTGCGACGCTCCGCGACACAATTGTTGGGTCAGATGTTGGGTTCTTGGCAACCAGGAAACCGGGGTCGACGGTTTACCAAACTGCACTGAGCCTGGGCGGACGAAGGTCAACTCGAGAGGTCTGGGGTTCGAGGCTGCTCAGGTGTGCGGACTGCGGACCGCGACTTCTTCACTGCGAATGCGGCGCAGGCACATTTTGGCGAACGGACGAACAATGGGTCCAGGTCAGAAGGCTATCCACACACCGGCGCACAACGGCGAATGTCGGCGCCCGCGCGATGGACACGCGAAGGACGCTTTCGGGACCAGAGACTGCCGGACGATGGCGGACTGCCCTATACGTTTTCGAGCCAAGCGAGAATGCGCAAGCGGGCAACTCAATTCTGGCAACACAAAGTTTCCATTTCTCGCCAACGTCGCCGACCTCGCCAAAACATCGCGATTGAAACTTGGGTACTTCCGACACATACTTACGCTATGAGACGGAGGTTCTCGTCAGTCTTGGGTCTCTTGCTGGTCGGATTCGCTTCCGCTTGCTCATCTCCACGTCCTCCGCTGTCACGGATTCCAGTGCCTTCGGTCGTTGGCCAGACCTCGCCTAGTGCAACCGCCAAGTTGCAGCATGCGGGTTTCACAGTTCGATCGGTTCTGCTCAGGCCCGAAGGCAACTACATCCCCGCGGGGCAAGTGGCAAAGATCAGTCCGACTGCCGGGACCGCGTTACCTCGCGGCTCCGTCGTGACGATCTATGTAATGACCGGCTGAGGGCGGCACTGTAGGAGCGAATCGCCAAATTTTCCATTGACATCTGGCATCCGCGGAGGAAAGCTAGACGGGCAGGCTCAAGCCTGGAGGTGGGGAATGAGGTGGGCGGAACGTCGTCGCGTCGCGTTGCTTCTCGCGGCTGGAACGCTTGTGGGAGGTGCAGGCCTTCGTCGTTGTCTCAGCGCCCGCAGCGGCGGAACTGTATAACTGCGCTGCGCCCTATCAGAGCTACTTTGATGGGGCTTATACATCGACAAACACAGTGATCGGCTCGTCTGCCAAGATCGTAAATCGCTTCGGCGCAGTTTGCGACACTGATACGACAAACGACAACGTCTCAACCGCGTGGACGATGATTGCTGGTAACGGGTTCCTGCAGTATGCCCAAGCGGGGTTCATTCGGTGGTACGGAAGTCCCGATTACTTCTTTGCGCAGGATAATGACGGCGGCGCTCCCCGTACGACCTTCGGCGTGGCGCTCGCAAATTATGGTGAGACCCATCAGTACTGGGACCAATGGAGCGCTGGATGTAACTGCGTTCAGGAAGTAGTCGATGTAACCATCTTCCAAAGTACGCCTTACAACCCCAGAACGGCTTGGACTCAGCCGTTTTCAAATCAGTGGCTTGGTGAGGTCAAGTACACGGCCAGCGATATGCCCGGAAACAGCACGGAGGGATGGACCACGTACACCTTGATGCAAGTGCAACTCGCGGCAAACAGTCTTTGGACGAACACGCTTCCGGTGATCGGATACGTAAACAACAACCCAGCGCGTTGGTCGCACGACACCGTCGTGGGTCACCCTGCACCCGTGGGAAACGCGTACGACCTTTGGACGTTGCCATGAAGGTCCCAAGTAGAACCGTTTCCATCGCGAGTGGACTGTGCCTCGTTGTTGTAGGAATATCCCTACTCGCACTTTACCTAACACCGTGGGCATCCGGTCCGGTGAGAAATGGTGCTCGCATCGGCACACTTGCGGATACAGTTTCTGCGGTCGATGCTGGGCAACGGGTTCAGTCCACGGTTCAGCTCCGAAACGGGGCGATCACAATCGCGCCGGCGCCACCTTCGGAATCACCTCAGATATCGCAAGCCTCAGCGGTACAGAGCTTTGTCGCCACGCACATGCTTCCTGCGACTAGTCAAAATACTCAGCCGGTGTCCGTGCTATACGGTGAGCTTACCGACCGTGAAATGCAGGCGATCGATTCCGACGGTTCAACCACGCCAATTCATGTCAACCAGCCCGTGTGGGTAATCAAGTACACGAACGTACCGATCCCCCTCTTGGGCCCTGGTGCCAACGGCACGTATCAGAGCACGATGTATGTATTCGTAGACGCAGTCAACGGCAACTACATGTTTGCGATCGCCGATGCGGGTTAGCACTTGATCTTCAGTAGAGGAAGGCCTCACACACCGCTCGGGATCTTCGCCCGGAGCTGACTCGAGGTGAGGATGGCTGGGCTCTGGACCGGCGTTGCCGGCGGGAGCCGAAGGCGACCGCCGGCGGAAAGCTGACCACCACGAGGAAGTGAATTGGGCGAGCCTTTCCGAGCTGGGGATTCGCTACTCGAGCTGTCCGGTCAGGCGATCGACCAGGACCAGAATGCTCAAGGCCAGGCCGCAGACCTCGTCGTCTGCCTCCATGGCGAAGAGCTCCCGAAGCCGGCTGTGGCCGGCCTGCAGCTCTACGAAGAGCTCGAGGCTCTGGGAACCGAATAGTCGGTCCTCCCCGCACAGCTCGATGACGTCCCAGACGGCCGCGCTCGCAACGGCGAAGGCGACACAGGCTTCTGTGGTCACGGCCATCCTCTCAATCATGCGCTCCTGATTTCCAAGGAGCGACGGCAACTCGTCGCGTCCTGAGAGCCCACGGCCACGGCGCGGCCGCCGGGTCAAGCACGGGGGCCTCGGGCCCGAGCGTCGGTCACAGGCCCGGAAGCGGTCTCCTCGACAGGGACCGAGGACCTCTGCGCCGACGCGCTGCTTGAGGCGGCGAGGACCGCCGTGGCACCCCCTTCGTGACGAAACAGGGTGTATGCCATGGGCAAACGAACCTGGTCAGAGGGGGAAGTTGAGAGGTTGATTGAGACCTGGCCGCCAGGGTCCTTGCCATGGACCTCTGCCCACCCACTTCGTGCCATGGCCAATCGGGGCTGGTCAGCGCATCACTTTTTTCTGACGCCGAGAAAGGTAACGAGTTAGGTAACACCCCCGTCGCCAGGGTGGCGGCCATGTCCGTCACCCATCGCGGTTCGTGCCCTGACCAATCGAAGCAGGCCAACACACGACTTGGCTCGGTCCTGTCGTCGATCAACCTTTCAATCAACCCCCGGCTGCGCACTTTGGCGCCCAGGTGCGTCACCCGAAACGGTCCATGGCCCGAGCAAACGTCCCTGGTCCCCGAGAAGTTTCCCGACGATGAGGTCGACGATGAGGTCGCCGATGAGGTGGGCCCGGCACGGTGCCGGCCATGACCACCATCCCGGCCGAACTCTTGGCCCAACCCGGCGTAGCCGCCGCGCTCTCTCTCGCCCGGATCCCCGGCGCCTACGAGGCCTTCCGCCACCAGGTCGTCGCGGCGGGCGCCTGCCGCCATCCCGTGCGCCTCCAGGGCCGGGTCACGAGGACCGCCACCGGCGAGGTCGTCTTCGACACCGCAGACCTCCCCGACGGGGTGCTCCTGAAGGCCTGCGGCACCCGGCGCGAGACGCTCTGTCCGCCCTGTGCTCGGCTCTACCGGTCCGACGCCTTCGCCCTCGTGGTGGCCGGGCTCCGGGGGAGGAAGGGCGTCTCCGAGGAGGTGGCCGGGCACCCGGCCGTTTTGC
>DASRBM010000300.1:0-2211 GCA_035653635.1 Acidimicrobiales bacterium
GGCGACGGCATGGTCCACGCCGTCACGCTCGATCCCGGCGAAGGGGCGACGTACCGGAACCGGTTCGTGCAGACGGCCAAGAAGACGGCCGAGGACGCAGCGAAGACGCGCCTGTTCGGTACGTTCGGTACGCCGCCACCGGGTGGGCTCTTCGCACGGATGCGCGGTGCCATACCCGCGAGCGCCGCCAATACCAATGTCGTGCACCACGCCGGCCGCCTGCTCGCACTGTGGGAGGCGGGGCCGCCATGGGAGCTCGACCCCACCACACTCGAGACCGTGGGCGAGCAGGACCTCGACGGCGCCCTGCACCACGGCCGGGCCTACTCCGCCCATCCGAAGCTCGATCCCGTCACGGGCGAGCTGTGGAACTTCGGTGTCGACTACGGGCCGCGCCCCATGCTCCGGCTGTACCGCACCGATGCTGCCGGAGTGACCCGGCAGCTGTGCAGCATCGTCCTCCCCTCCGCGGCCATGATCCACGACTTCGCGCTGACCGCCACCAAAGCGGTCGTGGTCGTCGGGCCGATGGCGCTCCCCCGGCTGCCGCTCTCCCTGCTCGCGGGACGGCGCAGCTTCGGCGAGTCGTTGCGATGGGGAGACGGGGTGCACATCGCGGTCGTCGACCGCGCCAGCCTCGACGTGACCTGGCACCGGACCGACGCCTGCTTCTTCTTCCATGTGGCGAACGCATACGACGACGGGGACGACGCCGTCGTCGACGTGTGCGCCTACGAGGACGACACCGTGATGCGGCTGTTCACCGAGGTGATGGTGGGCCGGAGCCTTCCGGTGCGGCCACGTCTCGCGCGCCTGTCGATCGGTCCGGGCGGAGTCCGGCGCCGCCAGCTCAGCCCGACCTCGCTCGAGTTCCCGCGGGTGGCGCCCGGACAGAGCACCCGGGCCCACGACGCGGTCTTCGGGGTCGGCATGCACGACGAGGCCGACTTCCTCGGGCGCCCGGTCGCGGTCGACGTGGCGACCGGGCACGTGCAGGTGGCGGGCACCCGGCCCTGGCAGTACGCGGGAGAGCTCGTCCCCGTCGCGAAGCACGAGCCCGACGCCGCGCCGTGGCTGCTCACGCTGGTCCTCGACGCCAGCGCCGGACGCAGCGAGTTGTGGGTCCTCGACGGCGCCGAGTTGGCCAAGCCGCCGACGGCTGTGGTGACGCTCCCGCACGTCGTGCCCTTCGGCTTCCACGGCAACTGGGTGGCTACGCCCCCTGCCGCTCGATGAAGGCGTCGACCCAGGTGGCACAGGCCGTGAGGAGATCGGCCGCCGCGGTCGCCAGGGTGGATTCCTCCACGGCCACATAGCGCACCTGCCCGCAGGCGGGCCATAGGCCCATCACCCGGCCCGGCGTCGTCCTCCCGCGGCCGGCCAGCACCGACGCAAGGGCGACGAAACCGAGATCGGCCCTCGCGTCGCCCTCGGGCATCCCCGGACGGACCACCACCAACGCCGAACGGGCACCGAGCCGGCATCGGACATCCACCCGACCCCGAACGGTGATTCCACGGCCGCCGGGGAGGTCGAACCAGTCGTCGTGTCCGCCCACGACAGGCTGCTCGAGCCGGCCCCAGTCGAGCGCCGTCCACAACTGGGTGGCCCAGGTGGTCGCTTCGGCGGCCACGACCGCCTGCCCCCCGGCCCCGAGACCCGCGTACCACGACGCCCACCACGGTGCCCGCTGTACGCGCCCCACCTGCACGAGCGCGGCGTCCTCGGCGCCTGCCGCCAGCACGTCCGCCACCGCGTGGGAAGGACCAGGGGCTCGCCGACGTACACAGCGCTCCACGGCGGCCGCACCGACGGCCCGACGGCAGCGGGCAGCCGAGATCGCGAACGGCTCGTCCTCGGGCACGCACCGGTCGGGATGGCGGCGGGCCAGCTCGAAGCGGTGCAGATCGAGGATGAGACGCCGGCCCGCAGGCAGCTCCTCGGCCAGCTTGCCGAGCTCCGCCACGAGTCCTTCGCGGCAGCGCCGGACGGCGTCGTCGTCGAGATCGGGGACGGGCGACAGCAGTTCCTCGGTGACGGCCACCGCACGCGGCAACATCAGTGCGACGCCCACGAACCCTCCTCCTCGTCGTCGCGACGGGACTGCACCAGGTTCTGGCCCGGCGTGCACGTCGGCAGCACCTCGCACCACCGGCAGATCGGGTTGGGCACGCGCGACGGCTCGGCGCCGGCGGCCAACCGGCACAGGCG
>DASRBM010000301.1:0-9095 GCA_035653635.1 Acidimicrobiales bacterium
CGGCCCCCGTGTCGTGGCCGGCGACGTCCCCGACGGCTACCCGGACGGCGCCGCTCGGCAGGGTCATGACGTCGAACCAGTCGCCCCCGACCTCGGCGGCGCGAGGGCTCGCCGAGTACCGGAGGGCGAACCGGACGCCCGCCACCTCCGGGATGTCGGTCGGCAGCAGGCTGGCCTGCAGCGTGTGGGCGACCCGGTGTTCCCGCTCGTAGCGATGCGCCTTCGCCGCCACCTGCGCCACCTGCCCGGCGAGATCCTCTGCCAGGGCGAGGTCGTCGGGTCCGAAGCGCCGGCCGGAGCCGGCCGACACCAGCGTCAGAGTCCCGAGCACAGCCTCACCGGCCACGAGCGGCACCGTCATGTACGAGGTGAACCCGAGCTCCTTCACGATGGCGAAGTGCTCCTCGTCTCGGCATGTGGCGCGGAGGAATTCGTCGGTCATCTCCGCGGACCAGCGGGAGTGACGACTCTGCACGACCATCGCGCTCGGGTGCACGCCGCCGGCTTCCGGTCCGAAGCGCCGCCCGAGCTCGTCGACCAGCGGCTGCATGCGGCTGTCGGCGTGGCGGGCCGCCATGCGGCGAAGGACCCCGCCGTCCTGCACCACGTCGATGAGGCAGATGTCGCCGAGGGTGGGCACGGCGACGGCCGCCAGGCGTTCGAGCGACTCGGCGTATCCCGACGTCGCCGCCAATACGCGTGATGCCTGGAGCAGGAAGCTCTGCGACCGCTGCGCCTGCTGGAGCTGCTGGACGAGCTGGGTCCGCTCCGCGTCTGCTCGCCTCCGCTCGGTGTCGTCGGTGAGGAACCAGACGCGCCCGTGGTACTCACCGTCCTCGTCCACGATCGGCGCCGCTTCCCCGTGGATGATGCGCCCGTCCATGAGCGGCACGTCGAGGGACTGGGACTGGGTCGGGTGTTCGTGACCCCACCGCAACGCGGCCTCGAAGGCGGCCGGGTCCTGCACCTGAACCAGCGTCGGACCCTGCAGGGCCGGAGACGGCTGGCCCGTCTTGACCGTCCCGCGCGGCAGCCTCCAGAGGTCCTCGAACTTGTGGTTGGCGGCGAGCACCGTGCGGTCCTTCGACACGGCCAGCACGGCCTGGGGGGCAGCGTCGATCTGCGCGCTCAGCAGCGCGGCGCGGTAGCGCAGCTCCTCCTCGCGCCGACGGGCACTCTCCTGGTCCTCGAGCCGGTCGAGGAACATCCCGGCCTGGCGTCCCACGGTGGTGAGGAGGTCGCCGAGCTCCGGGCTCGTCGGCGGCGTGCCTCTCGACAGCAGCTCGACCACGCCTCGGACCCCGTCCCGGCCGACGAGGGGGAACGTGACCGCGCCGTGCAGTCGTGCTGCCAGCGCGGCGGGGGCACGGGCGTCGTCCATGTCCGCCACGACGTCGTCGGTGAGCCGGGTGGTGCCGCTACGCCACGTGGCGCCGACCATGCCGTCGCCGGTCCCCAGCCGGACCTCGGTGCAGAGGTCCTCCCAACCGGCGATGTCGGTGTCGGGCGCCTGCCAGGTGGTCGTGCAGCGCAGCGCGGCGCCGCCTTCCGACGTCATCCACACGGCAGCCAGCTCCCAATCGAGCCGCCTGCACAACGCCGGCAAAACGTCGTCGAGGACACTGGTGACGTCCGTCGCCTGCTGGAGCTGCTGAGCGGCGTCGAGCACCGCCTGGATGTAGCGCGCCGTCCCCGCCAGCCGCTCGAGCGCGCCGAGATCCCCGAGGGCACGTAGGGAGGCCACCACGAGCCGTCCCATGCGCCCGAGGTGCAATTCGACCTCGACTTCCTCCCCCTCGTCGGTCAGCACGGGGAGCCGTAGTGGGCCGGTGGCCCCCACCCGGACCGCATCGGTAACCCGGGCGGCGTGCCCGGCACGAGGGAACAGTTCGGGGAGACCACGGCCGGACAGGTCCTCCGTGGCGAGCAGCTGACGGGCCGTCCGGTTGACGAGCCGGATCTGCAGGGACTCGTCAGTGACGATGACGGCATCGGGCAGAGCCTCGATGACATCGGGGACGACGTCGACGGCTGGATCGATGTCGTCGGCCGGAAGCGGACGGAGACCTTCCTCGAGGGCGATGCAACTCACTATGGCATCGGCGGGAGTGCCCGACAACGGCCCGTACGGGCGGTGGCCGGCCGTGTTTGCGGTGCGAGGGTTGGGTATCGCCGAGGACGGAGCGCGGTGCTTCGCTCAACGCGCGTTGCCGACGCCTCCATACCGATCTTCCAGTCTCAGGGAGGAGACATGTCCGACGCCACCTTCCTCCAAGCGGGTCGCGAGGCCGTGGGCCGGTTCGCGGGTCGGCTCAAGGAGCTCGCCGGCAGTGCCCTCCGTGACGACCGGCTGAAGGCCGAGGGGCGGCTCCGGCGCCAGCAGGCCGACGCCGAGCACGAAGCACGCAGGCTCGAGGCGGATGCCGAACAGCGCCAAGCCGAGGCGGAGGTGCGCGAGCGCAGTGCGCAGCTCACCGCCGAGCGTGCCGAACTGCAGGCGGAGTTGGAGAACGAACGCGACCGCGAACGCGTGGCCGCCGAAGAGGCGCGCCAGGAGGCGGCCGTCGAGCGACAGACAGCCGAGCAGCAGGCCGAGTTGCGTCGCCGCGAGGCGGAGCTGCGACAGGCCACGGCCAAGGCCGAGCGCGAGGCCGTCGTCGAGCACGCCCGCGACGAGGCGAAGGCGGCACGAGAAGAGGCCGCCGCCGAGGCGCTCAAGCGCGACGCCCGGTCCTTGGGCTGAGGAAGGAGCACGATGCCGACCGTTGCCATCACCGAATTCCCACGAGCGCTCGTCCGTCAGGGGCTGCGCGGCCTCCGTCTGCCTCTCGAGGTGGCCGAGACCGTGGCCCGCCGGGCGGGTGTGGACATCGACGAGACGTGGCTGCCGGCCGTGGCCTACGAGGGCTTCGAAGCCGACGCCAAGCGACTGCTCGGGTCGCTGTTGCGCGACGACGAGCTCATTCAGGACGGGCGCCGGCAGCGCGCCCGTGCCGCGGAGCTGCGGCAGGCCATGTCGCTCCAGGCGCTCGCGGAAGGCACCCGGGCGCGGGCCGACGCACGGCTCAAGGCCCGCAGGCAGGCGGCCACCGAGCAACGGGAGGCCATCTCCGAAGCCGCCCAGGAACAGGAGCAGAAGGTCCGCGAGCAGCGGGCACGGGCCAAGGGCCGCGTCCGGCGCGAGGCCGAGGGCCGAAAGCGCGCGGTGGAGGAGATCGAGGCCGAACGGGACGAGGCCGTCAACGAGATCGAGCGCGAGGCCCGACGGCGCCAGCTGGCCGAGGAGACGGCCGCTCTCGAGAAGGAGCGGCGCGCGGTGGAGGCCAAGGGCAGAGCCAGGGCGCTGGCCGACGCGGAGGAGCAGGTGAAGGAACTCCGGAAGGAAGAAGCCTGACGCAGTGGCACTCCACATGGCGCTCGAACAGGTCACGCCGGAGCCGGCGAGCCTCTCCGGCGTTCGCCGCTTCGTGCGCCGCGCCCTCGAGGATGCGCCCGAGGTCGACCCGGACACGGCCGTACTGCTCGCCAACGAGCTCGCGACCAACGTGGTCCTCCACGGCCGGACCGCCTACGACGTCAGTGTGGAGGTCGCCGACTCCGCCGTGCGGGTTCTGGTGCACGACGAGAATCCTCGCCTGCCGGTGACGCTCGACCCCATCGGGGAGTCGAGCAACGGGCACGGGCTGCACCTCGTGGCGCGTGGGTCGAGCCGCTGGGGGGTGGAGAAGCTGCCGAGCGGCAAGACGGTCTGGTTCGAGATCAGCCGGCACTGATGCCGGTCCTCGTAGGCGCCTCCGGGTGGCAATACGACTCCTGGAGGGGGCCGTTCTACCCTCCGAAGCTCGCGCACGCGCACTGGCTCGAGTTCTACGCGGAGACGTTCCGGACGGTGGAGGTCAACAACACCTTCTACCGCCTCCCGAAGCGGGCGACCTTCGAGGCATGGCGCTCTCGGACTCCCGACGACTTCGTCGTCACGGTGAAGGCGAGCCGCTACCTGACCCACGTGCGGCGGCTGCGCGAGCCCCAGGAGCCGGTCGGGCGGCTCATGGAGGCTGCCGAAGGGCTCGGCGACCGTCTCGGCGTCGTGCTGCTTCAGCTGCCGCCTGACATGACGGTCCGACTGGATGCGCTCGACGAGACGCTCGCCTGTTTCCCGAAGGGTGTCCGGGTGGCGGTCGAGCCCCGGCACGAGTCGTGGTTCGGCGACGACACCCGCCGGGTGCTCGAGCGCCGAGGAGCGGCCCTGTGCCTGGCCGATAAGCGGTCGCGGCCGGTCACCCCGCTATGGCGGACGACCTCATGGGGCTATCTCCGCATGCACGAAGGACGCGGCGTGTCGGCACCGTGCTACGGGCGAACCGCCCTCACGAGCTGGGCCAAGCGCCTGGCTGACGCCTTCGACCCGGGCGAGGACGTGTACGTCTACTTCAACAACGACCCGAGAGGGTGCGCGGTGCGCGACGCCCGTCGGTTCGCGGCGGCGCTCTGTGCCGCCGGCCTGCAGCCCACCCGGACCGGCCGGGTGCCGACCGGTTAAGAGGCCTTGCGGCGCCGGCCGGCGCTCGAACCGGCGGCGACGGCCTTCTCGAGCTCCTTGCGGCTCATCTTGGAGCGGCCCGGCACGTCGAGCTCGCTCGCACGTTCGTAGAGCTCCGTCTTGCTGAGCGACGACAGATCGGCTGCCGCCTTGCCATTGCCCCGAGCCGGCTTCTTCGTGGCCGACGCAGCCGGCGCCTCGCGCCCGCGGGCGGCGGCGACGCTCGCCTCGAGCGCGGCCATGAGGTCGACCACCTTCGTCGGCTCGGCGCGCTTGGCCTCTACCACGACCTCTTCGCCCCGGCGCTTCTGTTCGATGAGCTCCTCGACCTGCCGGCGATAGGTGTCGTGGTAGCGGTCGGGTTCCCAGGCACTGGTCATCGACTCGATGAGCATCTTGGCGGTTGCGACCTCGCGATCGGTGAATTCGTCGGCCGCCGGCAGCCCAGGGACCTCCTTGACCGGGTCGCGGACCTCGTCGGCGAAGTACATCGTCTCGAGCACGAGGGCACGCGACTCAGGACGGACCGCCACCAGGTACTGCTTGCCCCGCATGACGAGCGTGGCGATGGCAACCTTGCCCGAGTCCTCCATGGCCTTGCGCAGCAGGCCATAGGCGCGCTCGGCCTGCTCCCCCTTCGGGCCCAGGAAGTACGACTTCTGGTAGTAGACGGGGTCGATGGCGTCGAGATCGACGAAGTCGGTGATCTCGACGTTGCGGGACCGTCCGGGCTCCACCGCCTCGAGCTCCTCAGGGGTGACGATCACGTACTCTCCGCCCCCGACGTCGTAGCCCTTCACGATGTCGGAGTACTCGACTTCCTCGCCGGTCCGCTCGTTGACACGCTTGTTGCGGATCCGGTCCGAGGTCCCCGCCTCGAACTGGTTGAAATGGATCGTCTTGTCCTCGGTGGCCGAGTACAGCTCGACCGGGACGCTCACCAGCCCGAAACTGAGCGATCCGCTCCAGATGGCGCGGGCCATGATCACCTCCCTCTACGGCCGGTCGGCACCTACCCCGGCCTGGGACAGGACCATTCACGATACTCCCCGCGAACCCCTTTGCCCAGGCCAAAGGGCATCCGCCACGCTGTTACACCCCCTCGTCACACTGGGTTCGTGCGTGATACAGCCGCCGACCCGGCCCTCGCAGCACGGGCGTTCGCCGTCGAGGTGCTCCGCGGCATGGCCGCGCTCCAAGGCGGTGCAGGCACGGAGGGCTGGGCCCATCCGTCGCTCGAGCCGGGGGAGCTGACCATCCCCCTCGGACTGAGCGCCTGGATCGTCCAGGCCGCCATCGGGCTCCCGGACGCCTTCGGCGTGCTGCTCTCGCTGCGGGCGGCCCTGGTCTCCGCCGCCGGCCTCCCCCCCGCCGAGGAACCCGTGCCGTTGCGGGTCGCCGATCACGCCACCGCGCTGCACAGCCTGGGGACGTATCTGTTCGAGCTCTTCGGTCGCGCGGCGCGACACTGCGGTGCCACGCCGATCGAGCTCGCCGAGCGGGTGCTCGCGCTCGGGCTCTCAGTGTGAGGCAGCCCAGGCGATCAGATCGTCGGCGCCGAGGCGGTTGACGATCCGGTCCGTCGGCACCTCGGCGAGCACGGCCTGTTCGCAACCGAGGACCTGCCATTCGAGCTGACCGGGCGCGTGCGCATCGGTGTCGATGCTCACGAGGCAACCGGCATCCACGGCCCGACGAAGAAGGTCTTCGGGAGGATCGCGACGTTCGGGCCTCGAATTGATCTCGACCGCGGTGCCCGTGCTGGCGCACGCGCCGAACACCGCATCGGGGTCGAACTGCGACTGCGGCCGGCCGCGGCCTACGAGCAGCCGGCCTGTGCAATGACCGAGGATGTCGGTGTGCGGACTCTCGATGGCGGCGACCATGCGCCGCGTCATCTGCTCGCGGTCCATGCGGAGCTTGGAGTGGACGCTCGCCACCACGACGTGGAGCTGCTCGAGAAGCTCCTCCTCCTGGTCGAGCGATCCGTCCTCCAAGATGTCGACCTCGATGCCGGTGAGGATGCGGAACGGCGCCAACTCGTCGTTGAGGGCGGCCACCTCCTCGAGCTGCTGGCGCAGACGTTCGGAATTGAGGCCGTGCGCCACCGTCAGCCTGGGGCTGTGGTCGGTGAGGACCAGGTATTCGTGACCGAGGTCACGGGCGGCCTCGGCCATCTCGCGGATCGGGCTCCCCCCGTCGGACCACGTCGAATGGCTGTGGCAGTCGCCTCGCAGCATGGCCCGGAGTGCGGTCGCCTCCGGGCTCGGCGTGTCACCCGACTCCTCCTCGAGGTGCGCAAGGTACGACGGGATGTCACCGGCGAGGGCTTCGGCGATCACCTTGGCGGTCGTGTCCCCGACGCCGGCGATGTCCTTGAGCTTGCCCGCCCGGGCCCGGGCCGTGAGCTCGTCGTCGCCGAGTTCTTCGGCTGAGGCGGCGGCGCTGCGAAACGCCTTCACCTTGTACGAGGGCGCACCGCCGCGTTCGAGCAGGAAGGCGATGCGCTTCAGTGCCTCGACGGGATCCATCGAGGGCCAACGTACCCGGTGTGTGCCAGCATCGTGCCATGCCTTCGCGCGAACCGGCCGCGCAGATCGAGGTGGACGGGCGCACCGTCGCGGTCAGCAACCCGAGCAAGGTGTTCTTCTCGACCCGCGGGGAGACGAAGCTCGACCTCGCCCTCTACTACGTGGCCGTGGGCGCCGGCGCCCTGCGCGGTGTGTACGAGCGGCCCACCGTCCTGAAGAGGTACCCGAACGGCGCCGAGGGCGAGTTCTTCTACCAGAAGCGGGTGCCCCCGGGCCGGCCCGAGTGGCTCCAGACCGTCACCGTGTCCTTCCCAAGCGGACGCCACGCCGAAGAGCTGTGCCCGGTCGACGTGGCCCACCTGGTGTGGGCCGTGAACCTCGGCTGTCTGGACCTGAACCCGTGGCCGGTGCGGCGCAGCGACGTGGACCATCCCGACGAGTTGCGTGTCGACCTCGACCCCCAGCCGTCGGTGCCCTTCGACCACGTGCGCAAGGTGGCGATGGAGGTGAAGGCGGTGCTCGACGAGCACGGGCTCGTGGGGTTTCCGAAGACGTCGGGCTCACGTGGGATCCACATCAACGTCCGCATCGAGCCGCAGTGGGACTTCCTCGGTGTGCGCCGCGCCGCATTGGCGCTCGCCCGCGAGGTCGAACGCCGCATGCCCGACATGGCCACCTCCAGGTGGTGGAAGGAGGAGCGCGGCGAGCGGGTGTTCATCGACTACAACCAGAACGCCCGTGACCGCACCGTCGCATCGGCCTATTCCGTGCGGGCCAACCCCGAGGGCCGGGTCTCCTGCCCGGTCGAATGGGACGAGGTGCCGGACGTGGAGCCGTCGGACCTCACGATCGCGACTGTGCCGGCGCGCTTCGCCGAGCGGGGCGATGCGTCGGCGGCCATCGACGACCAGCGTTACTCGCTCGAGGGACTGCTCGATCTGGCCGCGCGCGACGAGGCCGAGGGCCTCGGGGACGCGCCATGGCCCCCCCACTTCGCCAAACAGCGCAACGAGCCGCGGCGGGTCGCCCCGAGCCGGGCCCGCCCTCCGTCCTAGGCTCCGAAAACGGCGGCGAGCTCCTCGGGCACGACCACTTCGAGCTGGTCGTACGTGCAGGACTCGGGTTCCCGGTCGGGTCGCCAGCGCCGGAAAGTGGTGGCATGGCGGAACCGGTCGCCCTGCAGGTGGTCGTAGGCGACCTCGCAAACCAGGCGGGGCTCGAGCGGCTCCCAGCTGAGGTCCTTGCCGGCGTTCCAGCGCGACGGTGCGCCCGGCGCTCGTCCACCGGCCTCGGCCCGGGCCCAGCCCTCCCATGGATGCCCCGCGAGATCGGCCCGGCGGAGGGGTGCGAGCTCGTCCACGAGCTCGCGGCGGCGGGCCATGGTGAAGGAGGCGGACACGCCGACGTGGTGCAGGACCTCGTTGTCGTCGTAGAGCCCGAGCAGCAGTGAACCGACCACACCGCCGGACTTGTGCCACCGGAATCCGGCGACGACGCAGTCGGCGGTGCGCTCGTG
This sequence comes from Acidimicrobiales bacterium, assembly GCA_035653635.1. Taxonomy (GTDB): domain Bacteria; phylum Actinomycetota; class Acidimicrobiia; order Acidimicrobiales; family UBA8190; genus DASRBM01. The sequence goes on from DASRBM010000301.1 coordinate 8,588, forward strand.
CTTCACCTTCGTCATGACCCGCTCGTTCTCGCGGTAGGGCAGGGCGAGCGACTTGGCGACCACACCGTCGAGCCCGGCGCCCTCGAAGCGCGAGAACCAGTCGGCCGCCTTCTGCTCGTCGGTCGTGGCCGGCGTCAGGAACACGGGAGGCTGGACACCGGTGAGGGTCTGCTCGAGCAGCTCCCTGCGGGTGCGCAGCGGCTCGCCCCGAAGGTCGCGGTCCCCAAGGGCGAGAAGGTCGAAGGCGACGAACGACGCCGGCGTGGTGTCGGCCAGCATCGCCACCCGGGAGGCGGCCGGGTGGATGCGCTGCAGCAGGGCCTCGAAGTCGAGACCGCCGTCGGAGGTGATCACGATCTCCCCGTCGACGACGGCCTTGTCCGGCAGCGCCGCCCGCAGCGGCTCCTGGAGCTCGGGGAAGTAGCGGGTGAGCGGCCGCTCATTGCGGCTGCCCAGCTCCACCTCGTCCCCGTCCCGGAAGACGACGCAGCGGAATCCGTCCCATTTC
>DASRBM010000302.1:0-5057 GCA_035653635.1 Acidimicrobiales bacterium
ACGCTCCGCCGCGGCGGGCGGTCGGATCGGCCCTCTACGTCCAGGGGCTCTCCTGCCAGTTGTAGGGCGTGCTGTGTCCCCCCGGCCCCGGGGGCGGCCCGGCCGCGGCCGTGCCCAGCTTGCCCCCCACCACCTTCTCGAGATCGGCGAGGGCCTCAGCCACCGACGACACCGCCATCACCGTCAGGCCCGGCGTGGCCTTCGACCGGGCGACGGCGAGCTCCTGGGGCGGTACGAGGAAGAGCGCCGCTCCGGCCCGTTCGACGGCCACCGTCTTCTGGGCCACCCCGCCGACGTCGCCCACGGTGCCGTCTGGGTGGATGGTGCCGGTGGCGGCGACGACCTTGCCCCCGGTGAGCTGCCCACCCGACAGGGCGTCGATGATCCCGAGCGTCCAGGCGAGGCCGGCCGACGGTCCGCCGATGTCGTCGCTGTTGATGTCGACGTGGAAGGGAAGGGCGTAGGACGGCTGGGTCCCCATGGGCGGGATGAAGTACGTCTCGTGCGGGTCGCCGATCCCGATGAACGGCTTCACCCTGCCGTTGTCGGTGATGGAGGCCAGCTTGAGCGCCACCGCGTGCGTCACGGTGGGATTGGCGATCGATCCCACCGACAAGGTGACGGTCTCACCGGGCCGATGCGTGTCGAGCACCGACACCAGTGCATCGGGGTTCGGGGTGGGCACCTGGTCGATGGCGGTCACCACGTCTCCCACGCGCAGCAAGCGGTAGGCCGGCGATCCGGGATCGAGCACGTACACGGTGGCCCCGGCGTCGGTCTCGGGCACCTCGTAGCCGAGCTGGCGCAGCGCGACCGCCTGGGCGGTGAGCTCCGACTCCGCCATGTCGACGTTGCCCTGGGCGTCGAACTCCTCCACGGGCAGGTTGTCGGTCAGGTCGGTGGTGCGCACCAGGGTGGCGTTCGAGTCGAACCAGGCCGACGGGATGTCGATCCACTTGAGGGTGGTGACGCCCACGTCGGTGAGCAGGAGCTTGCCCGCCGGCGTGATGCCCGTCCCCTTCGGCAGGGTGATGAGCGGGGCGACGGGCTGGGCGTCGCCGGGGACGAGCTCGTAGTAGGAGGACTCCGTCACCGACGCCCACACCACCGCCGCGGCCAGCACGGCGAGGACCACGCCCAGCACCACCGGCCACCGGCGCCGGCGGCGGGTGGGCGCCACCGGGGGCGGCGGTAGCGTGGTCTCGGAGGTCGTCATGGCTCGGTCTACAGGGCAGCGGTCCGGGGGAAAGGGCCGGGTGCCCGGGGCGGACGCAGCGCACCAGCCTGCCATGGATCGTGAGACCCCCGAGGTCGCCGCCCGCCGTCTGGCGGCGGTCGCCGCCGGCCACGAAGGTCGTCCCGACGAGGCCGCCGCCGCCCTCGCCGACGCTTCGCCGGCCGTGCGCATCGCCGCCCTCGGCGCCCTGCGCCGGCTCCACGCCCTCGACGCCCGCCGACTGTCGGTGGCGCTTGCCGATTCGGAACCCGGTGTCCGGCGCCGCGCCGCGGAAGAAGGAGGACGGGTCTTGGCCCGGATGGTCGCCGGCGACGCACCGTCCGGCACCGTGGACGACGTGGCCGCCCTCGTGGTCCTCGTCACCGGCGCCCTCGAGGACGCGGACGACGGTGTGGTCGAGGCGTCGTGCTGGGCCCTGGGCGAGGCGGCGACGTGGGGAACGCCCGCCGTGCCCCGGCTGGCGTCGCTCGCCACCGGCCACGGGGCGCCGCTCGTGCGCGAGTCGGCGGTGGCCGCCCTCGGCGCCATCGGCGACCTGTCGGCGCTCGCGGCCGTGCTCGCCGCGCTCGACGACCGGCCCGCGGTCCGCCGGCGCGCGGCGGTGGCCCTCGCCGCCTTCGACGACCCTCGGGCCGACGCCGGACTGGAGCGCTGTCTGGCCGACCGCGACTGGCAGGTGCGCCAGTTCGCCGAGGAACTGCTGCGCGACTGACGGTGTCACCGGCGCGGCGCGCCGGGCCGGCACGCGCTGCCGGTCAGCCGTCGTCGGTGACGAAGAGCGAGCGGATCGAATCGAAGTCGTCGAGGCAGTGGCCGGCGCCGAGGGCCACGCACTCGAGCGGCGTCTCCACCATGTGCACCGGTACGGCCGTCTCGTTGGCGAGCCGGCGGGCGAGGCCGCGCAGGAGCCCGCCCCCGCCCACGAGGTGGATCCCCTGATTCATGATGTCCTGGGCCAGCTCCGGCGGAGCCTCGCCGAGGCACTGCACGGCCGAGTCGATGATGAGGCGCACCTGGTCCTCCACCGCGGCGCGCACCTCGGTTGGCGACAGCACCACCGTCTTCGGCATGCCCGTCATGAGCTCGCGGCCACGCACCTCGGCCTTCACCTCGCCCGAGTAGGGGGCGGCCGAACCGATGGCCATCTTGATCTCCTCGGCCGTGCGCTCCCCGATGGCGACGCCGTACTCGCGCCGCACATAGGCGCCGATGGCCGCGTCGATGTCGAATCCGCCGCAACGGATGGCCCGCGAGGCCACGACGCCACCGAGCGAGATGACGGCCGTCTCCGACGTGCCGCCCCCGACGTCGACCACCATGTTGCCGACCGGTTCGTGGATGGCGAGGCCCGCACCGATGGCTGCCGCCATCGGCTGTTCGATGAGGTACGCCGACGACGCGCCGGCCCGCTGGGCCGCCTCCTTGACGGCGCGCCGCTCCACCGAGGTGATGGCGGACGGCACGCAGATGAGGACGCGGGGCCGGTTGAGCCGCGACACGCCGCAGCGTTGCAGCAGCAGCCGGATCATCCGCTCGGTCACGTCGAAGTCGGTGATGGCGCCCTGGCGCAGCGGACGGACGGCCACGATGTACCCGGGGGTCCGACCGATCATCTGCCAGGCCTCCTGGCCGACGGCGAGGACGTCCTGTGTGCGGTTGTTGAGGGCGATGACGGTCGGCTCGTTCAGGACGATGCCCTTGCCCTTGCTGTACACGAGCGTGTGCGCCGTGCCCAGATCGATGGCGAGGTCCCTAGCCACGTCGCTCCCCCTGCATTGGTGGCACATGGTACGGCCCCTGCCGCGATTGTCCGAACGCTGCAGGCAGGAGGCGAATTGCAGCGCTGTGACCCGCTGGGCCGACCTCCGGAGCCCGGGAGGGCCCAAGTAACCTCGACTTCGATGGACAGCGGTGGCCCGCTCCCCTTCGGCGACTTCCCCGACGAGCCCGGCATCCCGGGTCTCGACGCCGATCCGGACGCGCCGCTGCGGGGCTGGCTCCCGCCCGAGGACCGTCTGTGGCGCCATCCCTCCGAGCGCGCCGCCTCGGCCTTCGCCGCAGCGGCACCGACCGCCACGCGGCCGGGCCACCGGTGGACGGCGCTCACCGTCGGGGTGCTCGGCGCCGTGGTGGTGGCCGGCGTGGCCATCGCCCTCACGTCGGGGACGTCGTCACCCACCCGCGCCACCACCGGGTTCCAGGCGAGCGACACGAGCCTGGTGACGGCGGCGCCGAGCGTGCAGCAGGTCATGCGGACGATGCAGCGCAGCCTGGTGGTGGTCCGCCCGGCGGGCTCGTCGGGCGGCGTGCAGGCCACCGGTGTGGTGCTCCCCGGCGGCACGTTGATCATGACCGCCGCCGCCGCGGTGGCCAAGGTGCAGCAGGTGGACGTCGTCGACCGCGACGGCAAGCGTCATGGCGGCACCGTCGCGGGTGTCGACGACCACACCGGTGTCGCCGTCATCGTGCTCGACGACGCCTTGTCGCCGGCGTCGTTCGCCGACGAGGCCGTGAGCCCGCACGAGGTCGCCCTCACCGCCTGCATGTGCGGTGCGGCGGCGCGCGGCACGGCCGTCACGCCGGAGATCGCCGTCGGCATGGTGCAACAGGTGGGCACCGCGCTCAGAGGGTCGGCGGGGACGACCATGCTCGACGCCATCGCGGCGGAGACCCCGCTCGGCCCCGACTCCTGGGGCAGCGTGCTGCTCGACGACACCGGCCACGTGCTCGGCATCCTCGGCGGCCTGCGTTCGGGCAACGGCGACACCGTCGGCTACTTCGTCCCTTCGCAACTGGCCGTCGGTGTGGCCGACGAGCTGGCGAAGGACCACAAGATCACCCACGGGTGGCTCGGGGTGGTCTGCACCGATGCGGCGGACGGTGGCGCCGCCATCACGACCGTCATGTCGGGGAGCCCGGCGGCAGCGGCCGGACTCGTCCCCGGCGACGTCGTCGAAGCGGTGGACGGCCATCCGGTGGCCTCGCTGGCCGATCTGCAGGCCCGTCTCTACACGGCCAAGCCGGGCTCGGTGCTCGTCCTCACCGTCGAACGGGGATCGAGCTCGTCGTCGGTGCCGGTGACCGTGGACGCCGGTCCGTCGTGACCGGCGACGTCCCCGGTCAGGGGGGGAACTTCCTCGAGCAACTGCTCGGCGATCTGCTGCAGCTCATGGGCAGCGGTGGCGGAGGTGACCGTCAGGAGCTCGCCCGCACCTTGGCGGTGAGCGTGGCCACCGGAGGCACGGCCGAGCCCAACGTCGACCCGGTGGACCGCATCCGGCTCGAAGAGCTCGTCCGCGTGGCCGAGCTCCACGTGACCGAGATCACCGGACTGTCCCCGTCAGGCTCCGGCGCGCCGCTCGCCGTCGAAGCGGTCGCCCCCGGCGCATGGGCGGCGCGCACCGTCACCGACTGGCGCTTCGTGCTGGAGGTGATGACCGCCAGCGCGCCCGACGAGCAGGCATTGCGGGGGCTCGTCCCCGAGGGTGACGAGGCGGGAGGCGCGGCCGAGATCATGGCGCGCTTCATGGGGACCATGGGTCCCATGCTCGCCGCCATGCAGCTCGGCTCGGCCATCGGGCATCTGGCCCGCACGACGCTCGGCCAGTACGAGCTGCCGATCCCGCGTCCCTCGTCGGGTCTGCTGCTCGTGCCGGCCAACGCGACGCGCTTCGCCGAGGACTGGAGCCTGCCCCCCGACGACGTGCGGTTGTGGGTGTCGCTGCGCGAGGTGACGATGCACGCCGTGCTCGGCCGCCCCCACGTCGCCGATCGCCTGCGCGCACTGCTGCAGGACGTGGTGCGGGGCATGGCCGGCGAA